>JAOUJT010000048.1 GCA_029883105.1 Gammaproteobacteria bacterium | reverse complement strand
CAGGAATACGGAAGCACCGTAACCGTTAAAGGCAATCAGACCTGCCATGGAGATGAAAGAAGCCGCGGACATCCAGTCGGCCGCAGTGGCCATACCGTTGGCAACGGGATGGATACCCTTGCCTGCAACATAGAATTCACCGGTGGTTGAAGCGCGTGCCCAGAAGGCGATACCGATGTAGGTTGCAAATGTAATGCCGACGACAATATACGTTAATGTTGTAAGATCCATACTGTCCTCCTCTTAGTCTTCGTGAACGTCAAATTCACGATCAAGTTGATTCATCTTCTTGGCGTAATAAAAAGTCAGCCCCAGGAAGGTGTATATAGAACCCTGTTGTGCAAACCAGAACCCCAGCGGATAACCGCCCAGGTGGATTGCATTCAGTTGTTCTACAAGGATGATACCGAAGCCATATGAGACAACAAACCATATGACCAGCAACTTGATTAGAAGGTTTAAATTCGCCTTCCAATATGCTGATGCGTCTTTGCCTTGCATGATTTTCTCCTAATGTTTTTTTATTTAACATGGGCCATCATGGCCTTGGTGTTCCTTTCCGTTTCTTACGGAAAGATTGCTGACTCTTTCAAGTCAGCGAATTCGTTTTACAACTGATAGTCCAGCGCCAGTCGTGACTGAAATTTACGTGCCTGGCGAAAGGCTTCTTTAAGAATTCGGCGATCCAAAGAGTTGAGATTTTCTGGTTGCAGGTAGTTATCCAGCTCTTCACCTTTTTCCAACTGTAGTTGATGATTTCGCATACGTAATAGTTGTATGTATCCATAGGCACTGGACCATGCGTCGATATCATCCTGCGGCAGGCTGTTGGTTTTTGCCGCCGCACGCAGACGTTGCAGGGTATTTGTATGTGGTAAACCATGGGTTAGTGATACCAGTCGTGCTGCATCGACAAACGGTGTTATACCATGCAGTTTAAGATCGATACTCTTGGTATGGTCGCCATGCAGACTCAATTTGAAATCGCCGAAAAGACCCAAAGGAGGCCTATTGCCCAAGGCATTGGCCGCCAGCATACGACGGAAAAGGCTGTTCTTTTTCGTCTTGCTGAATAACCAGTCACGCAACTCGGCAACGGGATCATCCTTGCCATAAAGGGTACGGAAGTCGAAGAAGATGCTGGCCTTGAGCAGGTTTTCCGGTGTCCCTGCTTCGATCCAGCGGCCAAAGCGGCTCTTCCACTCGGCCTGACTCAGGCAACACTCAGGATTGCTGGCCATGATATTGCCCGGACAGAGCGGGAAGCCCACTTCGGCCAGGGACTGGTTAATTAAATGTGCCAAAGGGAGGAGTGCAGTCCTTGCATCCTCATCGCTTTGGCCGGGTGGTGCAAGAAACAGGATCCCATTGTCCTGATCGGTCTTCAGGGTTTGCTCCAGTCGGCCTTCGCTGCCAAAGGCGAGCCAGGTATAGGGGATGGCGGGCTTACCCAGTTTCGCCTCGCTGATGATGATAACCCTCTGGGTCAGCTGATCATTGAGGGTCGAGATGATCTGCGTCAGCTGATCCACCGAGGCACCCTGGGCCATCATCTGGTGGATCAGTTGCTGCATGTCGTTGCTTAACTGTTTAAGGGTAGGGATATCATCGGCGCGTTGTATGGCGCGGCTCAGGTTGCCCAGACCCACTCGTTGCAAAGAGAAGAGATCGCGTTCCGAGACCAGACCGACAAAGCGTTTTTCCTCGACAATACAGACATGGCCAATACCAAATTGCGCCATCAGCAGGGCCGCCTGATAGGCAAAATCATCAGGACTCAGGCAGTATTCGATCGGTGTCATAACCTCGGAAATCGGGGTATCGATGCTCAGTTCGGCCATCGTGATACGTACCATCACATCACGCAGCGTCAGTATACCCAGCGGCTGTTGCTGATCATCAACGATGGCAATGCTCCGGCGCTGTGCCTGTTCCATCGTCTGCATCGCGCTGCGAATTGAGGTATCTGCGCTACAGCTGATGGGTGAGCTGTGCATCAGGGCCCGCAAGGGGGTGTTCAGGGAGCTGTCGCCGGAAACCTCCGAGGCGCTGGAGGCGCGCATTTTGCGCATAGCGGTATCCAGCAGGTTAGCGATACGCCGGGTACAGAAGTCGTGAAACAGATGACTCTTGTTTAGTAGTTGCTCAAATTCGGATCGCTCCAGCTCATAGACAAAGGTGTCTTCTACTGCGCGATGACGGGTATACACAGGACGATGGGCCAACAAGGCTCCGATGGGGAAACTTTCTCCGGTCACCAGTTCCCACACGTCATCATCGGACTCGCTGGTATCCTGGCGCTCGCCACGAACGCGGCCTTGCTTGATGATGTAATAATGTTTTGCGATACCATCTTCGGGTCCTGTGATCAGTTCACCCTTGGCAAAAAAAGAGAGCTTTAGACGCTGGGCGAGAAATTCCTGCGTATCAGCAGCCATTTGATTAAACGGCGCATGATGCTGGAGGAATTCCACGATGGACTGTAGGGCGGAGAGTTGCTGCATGCTTCACTTTGATTCTAGATATTCCCTATATAGAGTCAAGAATCATGCCATCGAACTATATTCTTTGAAATCAGCGAGTTAGTGTTTTCATGGGGGGGCATATAGGGTCAGGTGTTACGGGTTGTTACAGTTAGGTGTTACCTTTCGTAACGATACGGTGACAAAGAGGCTAATCGTCTTTGCGTATTTTGCTTAATTGAGATTTGTTGATGTATTTTTGTAGCAGGTTTTCTTTATCGGGAGAGAGATTGGCATAGGAGAGTCCCAACCGCCGCACTTTTTTGCCACCCGGCAGTGTCTTTTCAAAGCAGTTACGGATTTGCAGATCCACCACCAGTGTGGAGAATCCGGGAATACGCAACTCACAATTATGAAAGATCTTAAACTGCTTTACCTCCAGCAGCTGATCATCCAGTAGGGCACCGACTCCACCGAGACTGACGTCTTCCACTTCCAGTTTATGGGTGTCACCGCGTGTCTCTTTGATCACACAGGTGACGCCGGTGTCGGAGGCGGCGGCAACACGGAAAAATTCGCGCCGTTGCAGACGCAATAAACGCTCAGGCAGTTCTATATAGACCGCCGACTGACCATTAAAACGTGCGGGCTGGGTTTGTTTGGCAGTAAACTGGAGGATGACGTTATTCTGTTTCAGATCGAACAACACATTTGAACTACTGGAAAATTGATTATTCAGTTTGGTTTCCTTGGTCGCATCAAGAATCACCATCTTTTTATCCAGATCAACGTGTAGTACACCGGTAGCCACTACTTCGTCCGAAGTCGGGAGATAGGCGCTGATAGTACTATTTTCCCGCATTAAATTGCGCAATATCGAGGCAATACTCGAGTGTGAATGAACCAGAAACTCTTCATTCTCGGGATTATCCATCAGGTTTTCGATCTGTACGCTCATAGGATCTATATATCAATAAAACAATAAGTTAGGCACGATATTATAACTAAACTCTTACAATTTATAGCCATAGGGATTCATAATTCACATATTATTCATAATCTAGCTAAATAGATTGCGCCACCAGCGTCGACGATTGGCGGGAAGTGGAAAGGCCAATTGTAGATCCTCGGGTAGCAGTCGAGACATAATCCAGCCGGGAAACACATGTTTGCCGCTGGAGCCACAGGAGGCACCGAGATTATTGGGGTCATAGAATTTAACAAAACCGGGATTCTGTCGCTCATCCACATAGACGATACCGCAATAGTCCTCGCTGTGATCTTTCTCGATAAGTTTTTCTATCTCGAGCAGAAATTTTTCATTCTCTGCCTGTGTAGAGGGTTCGGAGGGTGGTGGTTCACCGACCGCATACAGGTACCAGTTGCCATCATTGCAGGCCTGCAGGGTTTGCATGAGTTGATGAAAATCGGGCCAGCGTAGCATGTTGCTGAAGCGGCCCAGATAAGCGTTAATAAATGCAGATTCTGTACTCATTTATGCGCTCCTTTGTCTGGGAATACCCAGGCGGTTACGTCTCTCCCACAGGGTCTTGCGGCTGATTCCCAGTCGTTTCGCCAGTTCGGTTTCGGTCAACTCTGCTTCATGCTCTTGAACAAACTGGACAAAGTAATCATCCAGTGAAAGTTTGTTCTCTGCCCGCAGTTTTAGCTTGGGTTCGGTTTGGTGTGTGACGCTGGTTTGTGGGATGGCCAGTAGATCCACATCTATCTGCAATGAGTCACCAAGAATCACCGCACGTTCTAAAAGGTTTTCCAGTTCACGTATGTTTCCGGGCCAATCATAACCCTTTATCGCTTCCAGGGCACCGGCACTAAAGCGCATGGGGGGTTTGTTCAGGCGACTGGTATTTTTCTGCAATAAGGCCTCGGCCAGATCGGTAATATCACTTCCGCGTTCTCGCAGTGGGGGTAACTGTAACTCCATCACCTGCAAGCGGTAATAAAGATCTTCCCGGAAGAGGCCATCGGTGACCAATTGTTTAATATCACGGTGGGTGGCGGTAATCAGGCGTATGTTTACCTTGCGCGACTGATTGGCGCCGACGCGACGTATCTCTCCTTCTTGTAACACACGCAGTAATCTGGCCTGAACCTCGGTGGGGAGCTCACCGATCTCGTCCAGAAACAGGCTGCCACCGTCGGCGGCTTCAATCAGACCCTGACGGGTGCCGGTGGCACCGGTAAAGGCCCCTTTTTCATGACCAAACAGTTCTGACTCAATGAGGCCCTGGGGAATGGCCGCACAGTTCACCGGGATCATTGGTGCCTGACTTCGTGGGCTAAGCTCGTGCAGAGCGCGGGCGACCAACTCTTTGCCAGTGCCGGATTCACCGAGGATTAAAACGGTGGTATCGGTAGGGGCGACCTTATGTAGAAGGGTAAAAACCTGCAGCATGGCAGGGCAATTGCCGATCATTCCAGCCACAGGGTACTCACGCAACAACTCGGATTTTAATATCGCATTTTGTCTCTGTAGCTGGCTTGTGTTTAATACCCGTGCCACCAGCATTAACATCTCATCATGATCGAAGGGCTTGGCAATATAGTCCACCGCACCCTGTTTCATCGCCTCCACTGCCGAGCGTACGCTGGCGTAGCTGGTCATGATCAATACCGGTGTGTCGCCAACATGGGCGATGATATCGGTACCTTTTGCACCAGGCAGACGCAGATCACTGATGATAAGATCAAACCGTGTGGGATCTTCACTTTTCAAGGCCTCATCCACCGAGCCCATCACACTCACCTCATAATCGTTACGCTCCAATAGACGCTTTAGACTGGTGCGGATGATCTCTTCGTCTTCGACTATGAGAATGTGACTCATGATAGCGTCTCGATATGTATGGTGTGTGGATGGTGTTTGGGTAACACCAGAATAAAACAGCTGCCGTATCCCAGTTCACTGGTGACACGAATACTGCCACCATGTTCCTGCAGGATGTTATAGGCCATCGCCAGACCCAGTCCCGTTCCCTGTCCCGGCTGTTTGGTGGTAAAGAAGGGTTCGAAGATACGCTCTTGATGCTCGATGGCGATCCCCGGCCCCTGATCACAGATGCGCAGTCTTAACTTGCGATCGTCGCTGTTATCATGGATATGGATCGCATCACCGCTACGGGAGACATCACAGGCATTGCTGAACAGGTTAACGAATACCTGTAACAGACGCTGCTTGTCGCCCATGATCATCAATTCGGCCGGACAGTCATTGATAAAGTTTACCTGTTTTCCTTCCTGACCCAGGCGGATGAGCTGGGTGGCCTCTTCGATACATTCACGAATATTCACCGGATTAGGCGTGTGTTCTTCCACCACCCCACTGTGGCTGAATTTCACCAGCGACTGCACGATATTACTGATGCGTCGGGTCTGTTCAAGGATCTGTGCAAGGCCGTTTTTTACCTCGGCCTCGTCGTCCACATACCCCAGCTCCTGAGCAAGACAGGCAATGTTGGTGACCGGGTTACCAATCTCATGCGCCACGCCCGCAGCTAGACGGCCAATGGAGGCAAGACGCTCGCTATGGGCCAGCTCCGCCTCCAGAGTCTGCAGATCCGTCAGGTCTTCCAGCAGGATGACATTACTACCCGTATAGATCGCACTGCCAGTGGGGGTATCGATGGCGGCCTTGTGCAGATTGAACCAGCGACTGCGGCCATCAATACTGGTATGCACCTTGTGCAGATGGCGGTCCCGGGTGCGCAGGAAACTTCCCAGCAAGCCGGACCAGGGATCGGGCAATTGGTCTATCTTCTTGCCCACCACCTCCCGGCCTTCCAGCTTGGAGATCAGGCGCATGGCCACATTCCAGTTGATGATCACCTGGTCGGGTCCGATGGAACAGACCCCCATGGGCAGATCATGCAAAACCTGTCTGTGATAGCGGCGCAGAGCATCCAGTTCGGCAGCCACGCCCTTGAGTTCGGTCTGTGAGACCTCCAGCCGCCCTTCTACAAAACGCATACTGTCGGCAAAGGCTACCTGGGCCAACGGGTCCAGCTGCAGTCGTTCATCAATGATCATATGCGCCAATACCGGCCCGATAAGACCGGACAGGTTACGTTCGAGGCGTTCACGCAGGTGGCGAAGTTCTGTGGTACGGGTTTCATCCTCATTCAAGCCCAGATCCTTCAAGGCCAGAGCCACCTCCTGCTGGGCCATGTCCTTGCCCATAATGCGTGACAACAGTTCACTAAACTGGCCAACAGATTTTGCCTGAACAATGCCGATGGGGGGGTTAAAGGTATCCATGCAACAGGCCTGTGCGGCCTCCACCTCTTCATTACTGCGCTGGGTGAATAGGGATACGCCAAAGAACAACAGGGCATTGACGCTCAGCGACCAAAAGGTGGAAAAGGTCCAGGGATCATCCACCTGGGTGCGCAATAGTTGCGCCAGATCGATGCCGCTGAGAAGAATGCCCGAGCGTTCCAGCAGAGGCACCAAAAGGGTCAGAGCCCAGATGATGGCCCCGGCGCTCAGACCGACGAGAAAACCGCTACGGGTGGCACGGCGCCAATATAAGAGGCCTATGATCCCCGGCAGGAACTGGGCCACGGCGACGAAGGAGATCAGTCCCAGCTGTACCAATCCCTGATTGTGTTCGAGGATCAAGTAGAAACCGTAACCGGCGAGGATGATGATAGTGATGAGAGTGCGTCGTCCCCACAACAACCAGCGATAGATGTTGGTACCGGTTATAAAACGACGGTGCAGGCTGATGGGGATTACCAGGTGGTTCATACACATGGCCGCCAGGGCCAGGGTAGTGACGATCATCATCGCGCTGGCGGCGGATACCCCTCCGATAAATACCCATAAGGTTAGCCAGGGGGCATTGGCCTGCAGTGGCAGACCCAACACATAATAGTCCGCACTGGTGGCAATATTCTGCTCCATCCCGGCCCAGAGGATCACCGGAATAAACAGGTTCAGCAGTAACAGGAACAGCGGGAAGGCCCAACTGGCGGTAGCCAGCGCCTTTTCGTCCATGTTCTCGGTAAAGGTCATGTGAAACTGGCGCGGCAGCAGAAAGGCGGCAGCAAAGGCTAGTAGCAATAGCGTGCTCCATGGCCCCTCCTGCATCGGCCGGTAGAGGGCGTCGATGGCCTGCGGATGTTGCTGCAGCCAGGTCTCCAGACCGGATGGACCGGCAAAGACGCCAAACAGTGCAAACAGGCCCACCGCCAACAGGGCGGTGAGTTTGATCAGCGATTCAAAGGCGATGGCCACCACCAGACCTTCGTGTTTTTCTCGCGCCGAGATATGACGGGCACCGAACAACACCGCAAACAGGATCAGGGTCAGACAAAATGCCAGTGCCAGGGGTACTGAGGTCTGCTGTTGGGTCAGAACCTGGGCGGATTCACTCACCGCCCTAATCTGCAAGGCGATATAGGGCAGAGTGCCCAGTAGCATAAACAGGGTTACCACGACTCCAGCAGTCTGACTGTGGTAACGAAAGGCAAACAGATCCGCCAGAGAGGAGAGCTGATACTCACGGGTCAGGCGCAGGATCGGCTTCAACAATATCGGACTAAGGATAAAGGCCAGGGTGACACCCAGATAGATGGTGAGGAAGTTATAACCCTGGCTTTGGGCGAAGCCGACGCTACCGTAAAAGCTCCACGAGGTGGCAAATACCCCCAGTGACAAGGTGTAGACGAGCGGGTGTCTGACGATGCGTTCGGGTACCCAGCCACGCTCAGTGGCGTAGGCGATAAAAAACAGCACCGATAGATAGGCCACCACCACCAGAAACAGTATGCTCCAGTCGAACATCATGGACGCCTGGTTCTGTGTTGTAGCCACCAGGTCAGGGCGATGATGAACAGCCAGATCAGATAGGGTCGATACCAGGGTGCACTCGGGTTGGCCCACCAGGCCATGAATGGTGAGACCAGCAGGAACAGGGCCAGCAGCAACAATAGGATCACCTTGTCGATGGGTTTGTCGTTGTCCTTGGAGTGGTGCATGCGGTCTCCGTTTAATATGTTACGAAAAGTAACATAGTCAACGGGAAGCGGCAATTTCAGGCTGTTTCGTGATACGAGGCACACGGCACAATTGCCAGTTGGACTGCGCCCAAGACCACAACTCACTCAAGCTGGCATCCTTTAGTTCTCGGTTCGGTTCCTGACCGAGAAAATCCAGGGCCTTTAACAAGCCAGTGTGGGAGGGGGGCTCCAGAGCCCGGGCGTAGCTTTGCTTGCTGAGCTTTTCTCCCTCGCTATTCACCGCCACAGGTAGGTGGACGTATGTCGGCGTTACGGTGTTAAGGGCCTTTTGTAAGTAGATCTGGCGTGGGGTGTTGTCCAGCAGATCACTGCCTCGCACCACCTCGGTGATTCCCTGTAGAGCATCGTCTACCACCACGGCTAATTGATAGGCATAGAGACCATCGCTTCGACGCAGAACAAAGTCCCCCACCTCTTGTTGCAGTTGCTGGTTTACATACCCCTGTAGGCCATCCTCAAAACCTATTTGTTCTGCCTCCACCCGTATACGTAGTGCCGTTTGTGCATGCTCTTTCAGATGTAAGCTTCGACAGGTGCCGGGATAGATGTGGGGGGATAGATGCTCCGTTGCAATACGTTGCTCTATGGCCTTGCGCGAACAATGACAGACATACAACTGTCCCTGCTGACGTAAGATCTGCAGAAATTCCGCATAGATCTTGTCGCGTTGGCTTTGGTAGAGCACCTCCCCATCCCATTCAAAGCCATAGGCCTCCAGAGTACGCAGGATGTCATTGGCGGCAGCTTCGCTACAACGAGGCCGATCCACATCCTCCATGCGTAGCAGCCACTGGCCACCGTGCCTGCGGGCCTGCAGATAACTGCCAACGGCGGCGATAAGGGAACCGAAGTGGAGTGGGCCGGTAGGGGAGGGGGCGAAGCGCCCCACATATGTACCGCTAGTCATGCCAGTGGGTAAATTCATCCACGCTCAAACGTTCGGTACGATACTGATTTACGGCGGCGTTTGCCTGTGCATAGCCCATGGACAAGCCACAGACCAGCAATTTATCCTCGCTAACCCCGAGCATCTGGCGTACCACATCAGGATTCTCGGCCAGCGAGGCCTGTGGACAGGTATCCAGGCCATGGCTCTTGGCCAGTAACATCACCGATTGCAGCAACATGCCCATGTCTAGCCAGCTTCCCTGACCCATGTCCCTGTCCATAAAGAAGAACATACCCACCGGGGCATCAAAGAAGCGAAAATTGTTGTTTGTCGCCTCGATCATCTTGTCCTTGTCTTCACGGCCGATCGCCAGGGCACCATACAAGGCCAGACCACAGGCCTTGCGGCGTGCCTTATAAGGCTCACGCCACTCTGCCGGGTAATAATCGTAATCGGGTTTCGCCGGGGATTGTTCACGTGCAGAGAGGATGGCATCGCTGATACGTTGTTTACTGGCTCCAGTCACCACCTCGATCTGCCAGGGCTGGGTATTGACTCCGGAGGGGGTCCAGCGAGCGGCATCCAGAATGGCTCGTATGGTCTCATTGCTGACGTCCCTGTCTTCATATGCACGTATGGATTGGCGTTGAAGAATGGCTTGTTCGATATCCACGTATTATCTCTCCGGGGTAAAGGCATTGAAATTGAAGGAGAGATTATGCCAAGGGGTGTAGCTACAAGATAGAGGGGGCAGGGTAAAAGAGGCAGGGATCAGGGGACAAGTTGCAGGGAGGCAAGGTAGCGGTTTTACCCTTGTACCTTGCCCCCTGTAACTTGAACCTGCTCCTAGCCCATGGTTTTTTCGCGCATCTCGTCGAGAGATTTGCAATCGATGCACATGGTGGCTGTAGGACGGGCTTCCAGACGGCGTATGCCAATCTCTACACCACAAACTTCACAGAAGCCATATTCATGATCGTCCAGCATGGCGACAGCCTCATCGATCTTCTTGATCAGTTTGCGTTCGCGGTCACGGGTGCGCAGTTCCAGGGCGAACTCCGATTCCTGTGAGGCACGATCATTGGGATCAGGAAAGTTGGCCGCTTCGTCCTGCATGTGATGCACGGTACGGTCAACCTCTTCCATTAACTCCCTTTTCCAACTACCCAGGAGATTACGGAAGTGCTCTTCCTGTTGCGGATTCATATACTCCTCGCCTTCCTTCTCCACATATGGAGTAAACAGGCTGGCTCCCTCTCCCTCAGCGGGCTTTTTTTTGTCTTCAGACATCAAGTGTCTCCTGTCACAGGGTACTTTCCAGAAAAAATTAACGGGCCTTGATACCAGAATATAGACCCCAGTGCAATAATTTGAGTGAGTTTTGTGTCGTGTGCCGCAATTATGCATTATTAGATTAAGGGTGAAAAACTGCCTCCGCTTGGGTATCCTACACGGCTTTTGTGAAGCATAACCGTAGGTTAGAAGTATGTCTGAGTTAAAAGCACTGATTTTTGATGTGGATGGGACCCTGGCGGACACCGAACGCGACGGCCACCGTATTGCCTTTAACAAGGCCTTTGCCGAGGCAGGGCTGGACTGGGAGTGGAGTGAAGAACTCTATGGCCAGTTACTGGCGGTAACAGGCGGTAAGGAACGTATACGCTATTATCTGGACAATTTTAATACCGCGTTTGAACGTCCGGATGCGCTGGACGAATTTATTGCCGGATTACACAAGTCCAAGACCAAACACTACACGCAGATGCTGGCGAAGGGGGCTATTCCCATGCGCCCGGGGGTCAAGCGTCTGTTGAACGAGGCGCGCGCTGCCGGTCTGCGTCTGGCCATCTCCACCACCACCACACCAGAAAATGTCTCGGCGCTGCTGGAACATGCGCTGGAAAAGGGCTCCATGGAGTGGTTCGAGGTGATCGCCGCAGGGGATATCGTTCCGGCCAAGAAACCGGCACCGGACATCTACACCTGGGCGCTGGAGAAGATGGGCCTGAAAGCGGAAGAGTGTATCGCCTTCGAGGACTCCCGTAATGGCATCCTCTCTTCGCTGGGGGCTGAGTTGAAGACTATTATTACAATTAATGGTTACACCGCCGAGGACGACTTCAGTGGCGCGGCCATCGTGCTGGATGCCATGGGTGAGCCGGGACAGGCGTTTACAGTGATTGCCGGCGATGCGGGCGACAGCGAGTGTCTGGATCTGGAACTGGTAAAGCGTTTACATAACGCTAGTTAGTAGAGCCTAGTTATCAGTTGGCAGTTAACAGTTCGGTGTTTGTAGTGGGCTCTTGGTTCTTGGCTGTAAACTGACAACTTATAGCTGCAAACTTCTTTTTAAAGGCCGTTGAGCATGAACAAGATCCGCAGCGCCAAACGTATGGACGACATCCAGCCCTTCCATGTGATGGAGCTGCTGACCCGTGCACGCCAGCTGGAGGCCGAGGGGCGCGACATCATCCATATGGAGGTGGGTGAACCGGACTTCACCACCCCCGAGCCGATCATCCAGGCGGGAATAGAGGCGCTGCAGGCGGGCAAGACCCACTATACCCCGGCCGCCGGTATCCCCGAGTTACGTCAAGCCCTGTCCGGCTTCTACCAGCAGCGCTACGGCGTCAAGATAGACCCGGCGCGTATCCTGATCACACCGGGGGCCTCTGGTGCGCTGTTGCTGGCCACCGGGGTGCTGCTGGACATCGGTGACGAGCTGATCATGGCCGATCCCGGTTACCCCTGTAACCGCAACTTCACCCGTTTCGTCGAAGCCAGGGCACGCATGGTGCCTGTGGATGCCGACAGCGGTTATCAATTAACCGCCGAGCATGTAAAACAGGCCTGGAATGCACAGACCGCCGGGGTGCTGCTGGCCAGCCCCGCCAACCCCACCGGTACACTGGTGGGGGCCGAACAGCTCAAGGCGATCCATCAGCAGGTGGCGGCCAAGGGCGGCAGCCTGATCGTCGACGAGATCTACCACGGCCTGGTCTACGACAGCGAGGCACAAACGGCCTTGGCGATCTCCGACGACATCTTCGTCATCAACAGCTTCTCCAAGTATTTCAACATGACCGGCTGGCGGCTGGGCTGGATGGTGGTGCCCCAGGCCTATATCCCGCTGGCGGACAAGCTGGCACAAAACCTCTTTCTGGCGGCTCCGACCCTGGCGCAGCATGCGGCGCTGGCCTGTTTCGAACCCGAAACACTGGCGATCCTGGAAGCGCGGCGGTTGGAGTTTCAGAAGCGACGGGACTTCCTGTTACCGGCCTTACGGGAGTTGGGGTTTGATATTCCGCTTACGCCGGAAGGGGCGTTTTATATCTATGCCAATTGTGAGTCGGTTACTGACGACAGTTTCAGTTTCAGTCAGGAGCTGTTGGAGGAGGCAGGTGTTGCTGTTACGCCTGGGTTGGACTTTGGGCACCATAGGGCAGCTCAGCATTTGAGGTTTGCTTATACTACTTCTGTGGAACGGTTGGCGGAAGGGGTTGAGAGGATTAGGAAGTTTCTTGAGAAATAAATAATGTGTCGCTGTCGAGACGGTTTTATTTTGATGCGATTTTGTGTCGCGTTCGCGACATATCTTTAAAGGCATCTAATGCGGTTCATCGCACCGCGGGCGAGTCACTTTCTTTCCGCAAGAAAGTAACCAAAGAACTCTCCCCGGATCAATCGCCGCTCTCATTCGGTACATCCCTGTACCTCACCACTTCGTGGCAACCTTCCAGTTGTGCAAATTACCTTTCGTGGTAATTTGTCGCGGTCCCTTCCGTTCCTCAAAAAAACACAGACGCTGCGCAACTCGCACGAGTGAACAACACTACGTGCTCAAACAGTGCTCGCCTATGTCTGTATTTTTTCTCCGGTACTCAGCGAGTGCTAACGGGAATAAGAGCAGTGGTTGTTTGATGCGAGAGTAGGTATTAGCAATCTACTTCCTTTATGGCAATGAAAGTGATAAATTCGATAACAATATAAAAAACAAGGCTCGGGACCTAACCCGATATCAAGGTGATAGGGAGATTCACCCTAATATACTGTTAGCAGGATAAATAAAATGGAGCAATATCTACTTTACCTAATAATGGTTATTCTTACTGTATCAATTCCTGGACCGGGTGTTGTTCTTACTTTGTCCAATGCCTTACGCCATGGTATTAAACCTGCATTGTCTGGTGTTATCGGGATCTCACTAGGTATCCTAATTATTTCAATAGTTTCGGCTAGTAGTTTAGGTGTGTTACTTACAACTTCGTCAATTGCTTTTAGTATTTTGAAATTTATCGGTGCGGGCTACTTAATCTATTTGGGTATAAAGCTTTGGAGAACACCTGTGATAAGTCTAGAGGGTGCAGTTTCTACAAAAACCATGCTTAAAGAAATACCGTATTGGAGGAGCTTTAAGGAGGGGTTTTTTGTTAGTCTTTTAAATCCAAAGGCAATATTCTTTTTTATGGCATTGTTTCCACAGTTTATTAATCACAAGCAAAGCTACTTATTTCAGTTTACGTACCTAACTCTTACATTTTGCTTTGTTATTATTGTAGTGCACACTATTTATATCCTTGGAGCTAACTCTATAAAATCATCGCTCTCATCACCAAGAGGTTATAAAATAGTGAATAGAACAAGCGGAAGTGTTTTTGTTTTATTTGGACTTGGGTTGGCAATATCTTCACAAAGTAATAGGTAAAAACAAGGTAGACCAATCTATTGAGAACTACTTAACGTCGTGCCAAAGCCAAATTCTAACAAGAACCTCAAAGCGACCCTGTAAAAATAACAGGGACATCCACCACTCAAAAGATAAAAACAAGCCTTCTGTTTGATAGACCAGAGGGCTTTTCTTTTATCCTGGATTAAAAAAGGTGTTATGGCTTGACGTTTTAGTGGTGCAGGTGAGGTTTATTATGGATTTTCTGCATGACAGACATAAGCGTCCCTGACAGAGGCTTATCATGATTTTTTATTCTGTAGAAGTGGTAAGTGCTATGTAGGATACAGCAACCGTGATTGCCACAGCCCCTTGATAAAACTC
>JAOUJT010000284.1 GCA_029883105.1 Gammaproteobacteria bacterium | reverse complement strand
AAAGGTCACTATATATATAGGTATGAAGTACCAGAAACCGAACCAGAAATTGTCCCACTGACTGGCAGGATTATGCCCGGCAAACAACAGAATCAGATCTTCACGCCAGCCTTCGGTCGCCATGGCACCGGCGGCTATCGCCGTATTGGCCTGCAGGCCAAGATTGAAGATCCCCACCGTTAGCGGGATCAGGGCCGCAGCCCAGACCAGGATCATCACCCGTTTCATATCCAGGGCATCACGCACGTGTGCCGTGGTGCGCGTAACGATCTCCGGCATATAGAAGATGGTATCGACCATCTCATACAGCGAATAATACTTTTCGAATCGGCCACCCTTGGTAAAGTGCGGCTCCATCTTGTCAAAAAAACGTCTCAGGCCCATGACTACCCCTCCTGCTCTATACGCGTCAGACAATCACGCAGGATGGGACCGTACTCATACTTGCCGGTACAGGCAAAGGTACACAGTGCCAGGTCTTCCTCATCCAGTTCCAATGCGCCGAGTTTTTCCGCCATCTCCAGATCACCCACTATCAGTGCACGCAGCAACGGAGTCGCCAGAATATCCAGCGGCATCACTTTTTCAAAGTTACCCAGTGGCAACAGACAGCGTTCAGAACCATTGGTCGTGGTAGTGAAGTTAAAGCGCTTGCCCGGCATTAATTTTGAGATAAAGGTATTCAAGATAGAAAAACGATCTACCCCGGCGCGCACGTAGTGCAAAAAGGGACGTTCACGACCCTCTTGCAACACACTGATCTGATTGTGATAGCGACCCAAATAGGCATAAGGGGCCAGACTGGCATTGCGACCACCAAAGACAGAGCCGGAGATGATACGTGTATCGCCTTCGTTCAATTCGCCCGCCGTCAACTCATCCAGACTGGCACCCAATCGGGTCTTCAACAAACGGGGTTGGATGGTACATGGTCCACCCAGAGCGACGACACGGTCGACATTCAATCGTCCCGTACTGAACAACTGGGCGATGGCAATCACATCCTGATAGCCGATGTGCCAAACCGTTTTGTTATTACTGACCGCATCAAGGAAGTGGATGTGGGTGCCCACATTACCGGCCGGATGGACACCACTGAAGTGTTCCACCTGGGCCCCGGCAGCAGGAATATCCGCGCCTTCCTGATGACAGAGATAGAGCTTGCCTTCAGTCAGATGGGAAATGATCTCCAGCCCTTGTTCAAATTCAGCCTTATGGCCGGCAATGATAACGGCAGGATCTGCGGCCAATGGCTGGGTATCCATAGCGGTGATAAAGATTGCACTGGGTGCAGATCGAATAGTGGGCACCTTACTGAATGGACGTGTTCGAAATGCGGTCCAGAGTCCGGATTGAACCAGATTCTCCTGTACCTGCTCCCAGCTCAGTGACGCCAGTTCAGACGCCTGATAGCTGGCAAAGCTTTCGGCCTCGTCACCATCCAGCTCGATAACAATGGATTGAAAGAGCCGCTGTGCCCCACGGTTGATCTCTTTCACCACACCGGCTGCGGGAGAGGTGAATTGTAGCCCCTCGTTTTTCTTGTCGGTAAAGAGCAGCTGACCCAGCTTAACCCGCTCGCCTTGCTTAACCGCCATACTGGGTTTCATACCATGGTAGTCCGCTCCAAGCAGGGCAACTGACTTGACGGGATTACCCTCCTCAATACTCTGAAGTGGCAGGCCGGTTATCGGCAGGTCGAGACCTTTTTTGATTTCGATCATAGTTATCTAGTCCAGATAATGCTTATACAACGGTCCTGCTTATCAACATCCGATGCGTTGACGGATGAATAGCGAAGACAGCATATGGCTAAAAGAAAATTCAAGATCGTTTTGATAGTGTTCGAGTGTTTGCTTTACTGAACAGTGGGGGAACAATGAATGAACAACTGATAGTACCCCCGCTTAAAAGCGGCGTATTATAGGTACAACACACCCTACTTACTATGCGTATTCATCACGGATTTGTTAAAATACCGGTTTCAAGAAGGAAAGATGTTTTGACATGTGAAAACGGGATTAAGCACTGAATGAAATCGATAAAACGTGCGCTTACGCACAATAATTAGCTTGTACTTTCTCTAGTAATCCTGTCTCTACTGCATAACAAAATCACGTTTTCATTCACCATGTGGGAATACTTAGACTGGGTTCATACCTGTTCGATTATACCGCTCATAATCCTTTTGCCAGACTTGGAAGAAAAAATCATCCTGACACTGGGTGTCATACCGATAGTCACCGACCTTGTACAAACAACTATTTCAATCCGAACAGAACGTAAAACATTGTGAACCTTTATGCAGCAATGCAGTCCTAAACGCACTATCCATAACGTTAAATAAAACAAGAAAACATATGCTTAATAATATAAAGAATGCTGCAATAGATGCCTCATTCAGAACCTATAGCCGTCCGAGCTTTGACATCAAGGCACTAGTTAACAAATACATTCGCCTGATGTTTGACATCCATACACCTGAGCATGACTACTACCGATATCTTATTTCATCACAGCAGATCTTCTTTCTTATCGCTGCCATCCATGCAACAACCGCTGTTGCCGCTACGTTGATGGGTATTCAACCACTCTTCTATTTTAGTCTTCTTGGCTTAACATTATTCTCACTGAGTATGTTATTAAACAAACGTACCTACGACATACATGCCGTATGGTTGGCATATATTGGAATAAATATATTTAGTCTGGTGGGTGTTATATCACTGGGATGGAGTAGTGGCTTCTACTTCTATCTGCTAATTATTGGCCCACTGTTATTTTTACACCCGAATGGTTCACTACGACTAAAGAGTTTCATGACGGCTTTGTCCGTCATTCACCTGTTGATATTGAGCCAGCTCTTCAATGATGGGGCATCATTTTATCAAGTTTCACCGGCATTGTTGGCCGTGGCAAATTTTGCCAATGTTATGGCACTTTACGTCATCCTCGCCTACTTCACCTTTATCTACAGCTGGGCCGCCAAGCAGTCAGAGAAACGACTCAAAGAGTTAAGCAGCCAATGGGAAAATCTGGCATCAAAAGATATGCTCACAGGCTTGTATAATCGCAGGGCGATGAGCGAATACCTGAATGAAGAGGTAAGCCGGGTAAACCGGGGCGACAAGACGTTTACCCTGGCGATGATAGACATCGACAAATTCAAGTCCATCAATGATAACTATGGCCATCAGGCTGGTGATGAAGTAATAAGATCCATTTCACGGCTCATGTCGGGACACTTCCGTCACCATGACATGATTGCGAGATGGGGTGGTGAAGAGTTCATGATTGTCTTTCCGGAGACCGCGCTCAAAAGTGCCGCCAGTATCGCCGATGGCCTGCGGAAAAAGATCGCTGCGACAAAGATCGTGGCCGATGGCCACGACATTATCGCAACGGTTACCATCGGTCTTTCAAGCTACAAGCGTGAGTACGGCCTTGATGCCTGCATCAATGATGCTGACCAGGCCCTGTATTTTGGTAAGGAGGCGGGACGTAACCAGGTTATTGTGGGACAGTAATGTAATCCCCTACACCCTGCTGCGGGGGGCGAATAGGTTTTAACATGGTGGTTACCAGTCCCTCCATTACATATCTGCGATATAATCTTCCTGTCTAAATCACCCCCCGGTATCGCAAATGAAGTATGTAGGTGCTCACGTCTCCGCCG
>JAOUJT010000283.1 GCA_029883105.1 Gammaproteobacteria bacterium | reverse complement strand
CGAATACGCGGTAAAGATGCGGCAGTTTCCCCAGTCGGCGCAACTGGATCGTATGCTGGAGAGGGGGGAGTTACATGGGCAACATATGGATGCCCTGGCACTTATGGTTGCTGAATTTCACGCGGGTATTCCACAGGCCAAAGTGGACAGTCCATATGGTTCGCCTGCACAGATCTTCCAGCCGGTCATAGATACCCTGAACAACACCCGTCAATATCTCCATGATGCAGAGAGTCTGCGGTTGATTGATCAGCTGGATGCATGGTGTCAACAAGGTTTTATTGAGTTAAAAGATGTGATTGCACAGCGTAAGGCAGATGGCTATGTACGCGAGTGTCATGGTGACATGCATCTGCGTAACCTGGCCTGGCTGGATGATGCACCACTGGCCTTTGACTGTATCGAGTTTAATCCCAACCTGAGCTGGAACGATATGATCAGTGAGGTCGCCTTTCTGATCATGGATCTGGATGAGCGTCAGCAACCGCAGCTGGCGATGCGTTTTCTAAACTCCTATCTACAGCAGAGCGGGGATTACGCTGGTGTGCGGGTGCTAAGGTTTTATCTGGTCTACAGGGCCGTGGTGCGAGCCATGGTCGATGCGATACGGCTGGGACAGCAGGGGATTACTGACAGTGAAAGAGTGGCTGCGACGCAAGAGTCTCTCGCATATCTGCAGCTAGCGAGATCTTATACCTTTGTACATAACCCCCTGTTGATCCTGACCCGTGGCATGTCCGGCTCGGGCAAAAGCACGCTGACCCAGCCGCTGCTGGAGCAACTGGGGGCGATACGTATCCGCTCGGATGTGGAGCGCAAGCGTCTGTATGGTTTGTCAGCCCAACAAGATGGCCACGAGGCGTACGGGCAGGGGATCTATAGCGCAGAGGCGACAGAGTGTACCTATCATAAACTGGCAGAACTGGCGGCAGAGGTATTGGACGGTGGCTACACAACGATCATTGATGCGACATTTAAGGATGCGCAGCAACGACAACTATTTTATCGCCTGGCCAAAGAGAAAAACGTCACGGTTGTTGTGCTGCAACTCACTGCCAGTAGCGATAGCTTGCGTCAGCGCATCCAGGTGCGTAAGGGTGATGTCTCTGATGCGGACCTGGAGATACTGGAACGACAGATAGCAAACTGGCCGTTGATGGGTGCAACTGAACCGGCCGTAGTGATGACGATTGATACAGACACAGGTCTGGAACTGGAAAGACTGGTTGAGCAGATTCAGTCATATGTGGACAAGTAATCTATGAAGCTCACTCATTCAATCGAGATTAATGCGGCACCATCCCTTGTCTTTGCCTGGATAAAAGACCCGCAGCGTGCGATCCAATGGCAGACCAGTGTCGCCAGTGGGGAGATCATCAAGCAGACACCGTGGCAGGTGGGGACCACCTTTCGTGAGACGATAGAGGAGAATGGACAGAGTACCGAACTGTTTGGTGAGATCACAGAGTTCATCCCCAATCAGTTGATCGCCTTCCATCTTGAAGGAAAGTTTAATGTGGTGGATGTCAGCTTTCGTGTAGAGGCAACCAGAAGTGGCAGCCGCGTAACCCAGCAGGCGGATCTACGTTTCAAGGGACTGGTCCGGCTGATGAGCCTGTTCTTTCGTCGTACCTTTCGTCGCAAACTGGCAGTACAGTCACAACAGGAGTTCGCCAGGCTCAAGGCGCTTTGTGAGGAGGACGTAGAATCGATGAAGGAGGTTGGGTGAATATGGATGCTGAGGCTGCGAAGACCTATCTGTTGAGCAAACCGGAGGCGATAGAGGATTACCCCTTTGGCCCGGAGGTGTCGGTATTCAAGGTGCGTGATAAGATGTTTGCCTCCTTGGCTTACTCCAATAAACAGGCGCGTATCATTCTGAAGTGTGATCCGGAACAGGCGCTGATCCTGCGTTATGTCTTTGCGGCGGTGATCCCGGGTTATCATATGAACAAGCAGCACTGGAATACGGTGATCCTGGATGGCTCCATCGCTGCGGATGAAATCCAGGCAATGATCGATCACTCCTATGGTCTTGTGGTAAAAGGGATGGAAAAGTCTGTACGTACCTCATTGGAACTGCAGCATGGCAGTGATGAGATCTATAAATAAAATATGACCACGAGGTTCTCTGTTATACCAACCATGATGTCCAATAACGTCGTGCCTCTGGCATTGAAGCTGGCATCGAAAAAATGTTTGTATTCAAGCGCGAGTTCTTCGTAGCTTATTATAAGCTACCTAATGTGACTCGATAATTCATTAAACCCGGGCAAGCAAATAGACGTGAAATATTCCCCCCCTGTAGATCAAGGACTGGAACTGTTATACGAGGATAAGCATCTGCTGGTGCTCAACAAACCGGCAGGTCTGTTATCGGTACCCGGCCGCGGGGCAGATAAACTTGATAGTCTGATTACCCGGGTGCAGAAAGAGTACGACGATGCCTTGATCGTGCATCGACTGGATATGGCCACCTCAGGCATCTTGGTGTTGGCGCGTGGTAGCAAAAGTCATCGTGCCTTAAGCATGCAGTTTCAACATCGTCTGGTAAAAAAGGAGTATGTGGCGGTGGTTCATGGTGAGTTGACGGCAACAGGCGGTATGATCGATCTGCCTCTGCTCACCGACTGGCCCAATCGGCCTAAGCAGATGGTCGATTTTGTCCATGGCAAGGCCTCACAAACCCGGTATCGTCTTCTGCAAAAGGATAGCGTCAGAAAAAGGACTCGTTTATCCCTGATGCCGACCACCGGGCGCACCCATCAATTGCGTGTGCACTGCCAGTATATCGGTCACGCCATCGTCGGGGATCGTTTGTATGCGCCGACGCAACTGGCACAGCAGGAGGAGCGCCTGCTGCTGCATGCGCAAAGCCTCTGTTTTACCCATCCAGAGACAGAAGAGGAAATGGCGTTTGACAGGGAAGCGGAGTTTTGAATTGGCACGTCGTTGCAGTAAACCTTGATACAGGGGGGCCGAAGCCCCTGGCTCTAGTCGTGTGATAGCTAAGCACCCGTCATCGCCGCCTTCTCACGAACCAGACTGCCATCTTGATAATCATTCATTGCCTGATGGATCTCCTCGGTGGTGTTCATCACGAAGGGGCCGTACTGGACGATAGGCTCACCGATGGGTTTACCCACCACCATAATAAAGCGTACAGCTTTGTCCTTTGCGCTGATCTGCAGGGTATCTCCCTCACCGAGTACGGCGAAGGTATGCTGGGGTAGCTCGGTCTCGCCAGAGACGGCATCGCCCTCAAAGACATAGACAAAACCCTCCAACTCTCTGGGCAGCTCGTGAATAAAGCCCTTGCCTGCCTGCAGCGTCACATCCATATATTGCACGCCGGTGATCGCGTCATTAATGGGGCCAAGGGTATCCTTATATTGACCCAATAGTACTCGCACCTTGCTACCGTCCTCGTCGACCTCGGGTATCGCCTCGGGGGAGAATTCCTGATAGGCAGGGGCACTCATCTTCTCCTTGGCGGGCAGATTGATCCACAGCTGGAACCCCCGCATCAGGCCTTGTTCCTGTTTCGGCATTTCAGAGTGGATGACACCACTTGCGGCCTTCATCCACTGTGCGCCACCGGAGCGAAGATCTCCCTCATTACCCATGCTGTCGCGGTGTTGCATGCGACCATCCAGCATATAGGTGAGGGTATTAAAGCCGCGAT
>JAOUJT010000047.1 GCA_029883105.1 Gammaproteobacteria bacterium | reverse complement strand
ATAGGAAGTATCCCCGCTAATACTGGTGTTAATGACTCTGTATGGAAGATGGTTTTCGTGCATTTTATTTTGCAGCAATTGGGGCCAGGATGTCTCCACAGGTATGCCGTGGGCGGCACTCAGGCTGTCTCCGATAATGACGATTGATTTTTCCTGTTCCGCCCATACCTTTGAGTGGAGTACCAGCCCAAGTATTAGCATTGTTGTGAGAGCGAGCTTGCTATAACCTGAACGAAACCAAACCTTATTCAACATACCTATGCAAACCATTATTGAAACCATTAATTTATCGAAAACCGTTGCCGCTCCAGAAGGTGAGCTAACAATCCTCAAGAACGTCAGCATGAGTATATCAGAAGGATCTTCGGTGGCCATTGTTGGCAGTTCCGGCTCTGGAAAGTCCACCTTGTTGGGTTTGTTGGCTGGCCTGGATACGCCCAGCGCAGGCAAGGTTATTATGGATGGTGAGGATTTTTCCACCCTCGATGAAGATGGCAGGGCTTTGGTTCGGGCCGGGCGAGTTGGCTTTGTGTTTCAGTCCTTTCAATTGGTACATGGTCTTTCTGCTCTGGAGAACGTGATGCTGCCCATGGAGTTGGCCGGCCAGGACGATGCCCGTGAACGGGCACAGCAGATCCTTGCCCAGGTGGGTTTGTCGCAGCGCGGTGGCCATTATCCGGCACAACTCTCTGGCGGTGAACAACAGCGGGTGGCCATTGCTCGCGCCTTTGCCGTGCAGCCAAAGATCCTGTTCGCCGATGAACCCACAGGGAACCTGGATCAGAAAACCGGGGCAAGCATTATCGAGCTCTTGTTTAATATGAATAACCACAGTAAAACCACGCTGGTACTGGTGACCCATGACAATAACCTGGCCAATCAGTGTGGTGTGCACTATCAACTGGAAGCAGGGCAGCTGGTTTGAAACGGATCATCAACATTGCCACAAAACTCCTATGGCGGGAGTTTAAAAACGGTGAGTTGAATTTCCTTGCCGCGGCGCTTTTTATCGCCGTGGCCAGCATGAGTTCGGTAGCCTTGATCACCGACCGGGTCTCCACCGCCTTGTTGCAACAGGCCGGTGACCTCATTGCCGCCGATACCCTGGTTTCTACCGTGGAACCCGCGCCTGAGGAATGGCTGCACGAGGCGGCATCGCGCAAGGTGGCGCATACTCAAACCGTGCAGTTCCCCAGCATGGTGTTTCGCGGCGACGACTCACAACTTATTTCTATCAAGGCGGTTACCAGCGGTTATCCCTTGCGCGGTGAATTGAATACCGATACACAACCCTATACCGAAGGCACGGTAACCCACGACATACCCGCTGCCGGTGAGGCCTGGGTGGACTCTCGCCTGTTTAATGCCCTGGATCTATCGATAGGGGACAGGCTTGGTGTGGGCGAGACATCCCTTACCGTGATGCGCATACTCAGTTTTGAGCCGGCCTTAGGCGGTAACATGTTTGGTGCTGCCCCGAGGCTGATGATGAATACCGCAGATCTTGACGTCACCGGCTTGATCGTCGCCGGAAGTCGGGTGAACTACACCGCCCTGTTTGCCGCCGAGACGCAAACCATGGCCGGCTTTCGTGACTGGCTCAAAACGCAGCTGCGCCCCACCGATACCCTACAGGGGATCAAGGATGCCCGTCCGGAATTACGCATGGCCCTGGATCGAGCTGACCGTTTCTTGGGCCTGGCGGCTCTGGTGGCAGTGATACTGGCCGCCATAGCGATTGCCCTGGCCTCCGCACGCTATGCCCGGCGTCACCAGAATAGCAGCGCGATTATGCGCACCTTTGGCGCACGGCAAAATGCCATCCTCGCCATCTTTAGCCTGCAACTCGGTCTGCTGGGTGTCATCGCCTCCAGCGCCGGATTGTTGGCCGGCTTTGTGGTGCATGAATGGATCATTGGCTATTTCAGTCAGTTTATTAACCGTGAACTCCCCGCTGCCAATGTGTTGATGATGATGCCGGCCCTGAGTGCAGGGATGTTACTAATCTTCTGTTTTTCATTGCCGGCCTTATATCGATTGAAGAATGCCAGTCCTGTGCAGGTGATCCAGTCCCGTGCCCATACCAGTACACGGCAAAGTATCTTGTTGTACTTGCCGGCCTTACTGGTGATTGCCTTGTTGATAGCCTGGCAGGCACGCGATATCAAACTGGCCATCATCTATTTCTCTGGTTTGCTGGCTACCATACTCATCCTTGCTGTGGCGACACTGGTATTGTTGTGGCTGGCCAGTCAGTTTAAATCTCGTTTCAGTGTCAGCTGGCGACTGGGTTTGACCTATCTAAGTCGACGCAAACTGAATACCATGATTGAATCGGCGGGCTTTGGTATCGGAATGATGGTGATTGTCGTGCTGGTATTGATTCGTACCGACTTGATCGATGATTGGCTGGTGAGCCTGCCGGAAGACACGCCAAACCAGTTTTTGATCAATATCCAGCCAGATCAAATAGAAGAGTTAAGTGCGGTATTAAAAACCAACTCTTCAGATACGCCGAGCTTTTACCCCATGGTGCGTGGTCGGCTCACTCATATAAACGATCGCACGGTGAGCGCCGAAGACTTTACCGATGAGCGTACACGAAGATTGGCAACGCGCCTGTTTAACCTGAGCTGGTCTGATCAACTTCCCAATGGAAATAAAGTCTTCGCCGGACAATGGTGGAAAATCTCGACACAAACCCCGCAACTCTCTTTCGAAAAAGACCTTGCCGAGCGATTAGGCATCAAGGTGGGTGATACGGTAACGTATTTTATGAGTGGTCTGTCGGTAACAGCACCTGTGACCAGCCTGCGTGAAGTCAATTGGGATAGCTTTCAACCCAACTTTTTTGTGATTGCTACGGACATGACTCTGAAGGATATACCGGCGACCTATATCAGTAGTTTCTACCTGGATAAAAATAATAAGGACGTATTAACAAAATTGCTAAGGCAGTTCCCAAACATCACCGTGATCGACTTGCAGTCGATGATCAATCAGGTACGGGACATTATGGAGAAGGTGATCCAGGTCATCGAGGCAGTGTTTTTATTTACTCTGGTCGCCGGTATTCTGGTGATGATGGCGACCTTGCAATCAACGCATGATGAACGTATTCGCGATAATGCTATTATGAAAACCCTGGGTGCCAGTAAACGGCAGTTGAGAAAGATCCTGCTTACCGAATTTGTGCTGGTGGGTGCTATCTCAAGCCTTATTGCCACCACAGCGGCAAATCTTATCAGCTACACTATTGCTACCAGCCTGATGAATATGCCTTATCAGCTCCATCTCAAATCCTTCATGCTTAGCATCTTCATCGGCACCGCGATAATTACCATGACTGGACTAGCGGCCTTTTGGCGATATCATAAGATGTCACCGGTGCACATCTTGCGTCAGGCCTGATAATAAGAAGGCTCAAGACATTTAGCAGTGGAACCGGTTGAGTCATAAGGGGACAGACCACGGTTACCCGTTTATCTCGCATACCTATCATCTGCTAGACTAGAATTAACTGCGTATACATGACTATGGACAAGGAGGTCCAAGATGACCTGAACAATTCGTGAAGAAATGCTGAATGATCCCGATAGGGTTCTACAGTAGCCAAGACGAGCTCGTCTATCTGTGCCAGGTATCCCATGGCACATCCACCGTTTTTTCACGTCCATGTGCCCTCGGTATTAGTAATTCCATTTACGTCATACAACGTGGTAATAATCGTTCAGCCTGTTTCTATGCTGAAGATGATTATCATAAATATCTGGATCATTAAAAGAACAAGCTGATAAATATGGCTGTCTGGTACATGCGTATGTTCTTATGACGAATCATGTACATCTTTTACTTACTCCTGAGAAAGAAAATAGTGCTTCTTTGCTCATGAAGTATTTAGGTCAGAGGTATGTTCAATATATTAATCGTACATACAAAAGGAGTGGTACTTTATGGGAAGACGGTTTCGTTCTTGTCTAACTCAAAGTGAGGATTATGTGCTTTCTTGATATCGATATATTGAACTAAATCCAGTTCGCGCTAATATGGTTCAGCATCCCAGGCAGTATCCTTGGTCCAGCTATAGAATTAACGCCGAGGGTAAAAAGAGTGACTTAATCGCACCACAGGATGAGTATTTGAGGCTGGGTCGCAATAAAGATGAAAGAAAAGAAAGTTATAGAGGGCTGTTCAAAGCTTATATTGATCCAGATGTGCTAAGTAAAATCAGGAAATCTACGAACGGTAACTACGTATTAGGTAGTGAGCGGTTTCAAGAAGACATTGGCAATATGTTGAAGAGACGTGTAGTACCGGGAAAACCAGGGCGACCGATATTGAGGGGTGTATAAATGTGGTCTGTCCGCTGTTGGTACTGACCCCAGCGGCTGTGTATTCAAGACGGTGATAATCACTTGGGACGTTTGGGTAAGTATGTGTGTGGTCACTAGCAAAATGAATAAATCATTTCGATTTGATAGAGGCATATTTGACTATCGCCGCAGGGATCTCATCCAGGGGTAAGACATAATCGATGCCACCGTATATTATCGCCGCCTTGGGCATGCCAAATATGGCCGAGGTCTTCTCATCCTGGGCAATGGTCAAGGCACCCTGCTTACGCATACGTGCAATGGCCAGTGCGCCGTCCTCACCCATTCCAGTCATAATTATTCCCAGCGCATCTGCGCCTGCAGATTGTGCCGTAGAGTTAAACAAGGCATCTACCGCAGGTAAGTGCCGTCCGATAGGCGGGCCTTTTTGCAGCTTAACTACATAACCGTTATGCGTATGCTTAATCAGCGTATGAAAATCAGCAGGGGCGATCAAGACCTTACCAGCCTGAATGGATTCCTGGTCTTCAGCGAGCTTCACTCTTAACGAGCCACAGTCATCCAGACGTTTAACATATGCATCAAGCATGAAGCCGCGTATGTGTTGCACGATAACCATACCGGCAATAGAGATCGGGAGTTTGCTCAATACGGCTTCCGTCGCCCCGGGTCCTCCCATAGAGGTTCCAAGTACAATCAGTTTTTTCGAGTTGGACAGTGCATCTCTAAGATGTCCATGCCGTTTTTCTATCATTTTCACCATGTCAGCTAACATGGTACCGAGCTGTTCGCGCTGAGTGCTAATGAACTCATGACACTCACCTTCAGGCACAGCGATGAAATCCCGTATCCCTAACTTGATAGCCTCCTGCAAGATAGAGTCACACTTCGGCAACTTGGTATAGACAAGGATAATATTGTTATGTGATTGCAGTAACTGTTCTAACAGAATCAGAGACTGTTCCGTGTTACCATCAATCTGTAAGAGGACTAGATCAGGCATGCTGTGATCTATGTAATGGTGGGCCTGTACAACATCCTGAACAGCAGCCTGCACAGATAAGGACGGCTGTGCAACCACGAGTTTATTCAACTCATTACGGCAAATGGCAGAAGCATGTACGATCAGTGCTTTATACATTATTAAATATCGTTTATCGACCTGTATTCACATACTAACGTAAAGTCATTATTGCACCTATAGAATAATGCGCAGTTTTAAGTAATAACTACAATTTGATCGCACAGTGGTATATACATACTAGTAATTATTGTCAGATGAAAAATAGACAAATTAAATAGTCCAAACAGAATTAAATAGCCATAAATCTATATAATTGAAGCTGTCACGACTGCATGGACGGGTGAAGATAGAACAATGCAGGAGCAATTGTCGAGGGCGACTCAGGAGATAAAGCCGAGGAGCTATTGTCGAGAGTACAAACAGTAGGGGCTTTAGGCGACGCATGGAGCAGTTACCGAGATCCCTTTATATGTATTACCTACTTGAGCAAAAATCAGCAAAGGATGAATAATGTCAGAATCGATCGCAAGACAGTGGTTATCGGAATCGTCCGATACTGCCAATAACAAACAGTTTAAAGCCCATATGAATCTGATATCCGACAGGATATCCCTGCGCGGGCTTCCGGGCTATGAAAATATAAACTATGAGGCATGGTACAAGCAGTGTGAAGATGAATTTTCCAATAATGTACTAAAGAGTGTGCGTTATGATGGTTTTAAGATGGAAACAGATACGGAAAGCCGGATTATATTTAAGACATTCGAGACGGTAGAGGCCCACGATGGAAAGATCAATCGTCATGGTATCGAGGTATTGTTAGAGAAAGAGGGAGATGGCGTCTGGCGACTTGTACAGGAGCGTATCCTGTCGGAAGATGAGTCGCGCGAGAACGGACTCATATAAAGAAAGATATTTATCTCGGATTACGACTGCAGGGTGTAGCCGAGATCAGTAATACGGTAAAGAGCTATAGATTGATCCTGTCACTCACCAGACACCTTAGAGCTATGGGTGCGAAGTTAAGATCTATGCCTACTGCCTATTCCACAGGAGTACAAAAAAATGATTAAGTATGTTCGTTTTGTTTCATTAGCCGTAGTTCTGTCGATTAGCTTAGCTGCGCTAAGCGGTTGCTCAGACTCCTCGGGACCGGCTCCGGTGATGGCTGGTGTCACGGAGCTTGTGGTAACAAATGTAGTGGAGGGTAATGGCGCTGAAGCGGTTTCAGGCAACACAGTATCCGTACACTATACAGGTTGGATTTATGATGAAATGACCGACGATAAAAAAGGTGTCAAATTTGATAGCTCGCGCGATCGCGGTCAGCCGTTTGGATTCCCATTGGGCGCGGGGCGTGTAATTAAAGGTTGGGATCAATGCGTGGAAGGGATGAGAGTTGGTGGGCAACGTATCTTGACCATTCCCCCTGAACTTGCTTATGGCTCACGTGGTGCCGGTCGTGTGATACCAGCGAATGCTACACTGATTTTTGATGTTGAGTTGTTGGCAGTTGAATAATAAGTTACTCGTAAAGTACTAACGAGAATCATGCACAGTTTACGAGTACTGTTAATCAATGTGTACTCGTGAGGGCCCAACCGCGATAATTTAATTCTTAACAGCACGGTGTGGTTCCACAATTCTGCACTCAAATGATTATTATGTGATATATGTCAATAAAACCATATCCGAAATGTACTATTCCTTAATTATGACTCTTTGTGGAAGAAGCATTCATGGCGCTAGTATCTATATCATTATTACCGGCTGGGTGATGGGATATGAATAATTGAGCTTCTCCCATAATGATAGAGTCTAGCCGTTAGATGTGTGCTGGATGTATCAGCGTGTACAGTCATAAAATATAAGAAATTTTAAACGCACATAGAAAATCTGGTGGCCAAGCAAAACAAACTTTAATAAGGGAGATTGAAATGAGATATTTAGGTGTTTTATTAATTATACTTTTTTCTCTTCAAATGACAGCTTGTGACAGCGATGTTAAGTTGCCAGGTGACAATGTTGATACAGGTACCGGTACGGATACCGGCACAGACACCGGTACAGACACAGGGACGGGCACCAGCGTACCGGAATTCAGTGGATTTCAAACCATCAATTTGGCCGTAGGCAGCTATTTCGATTATGGGTTCAGCTACACAGATACCATCAATGGTAGCCCTGATGACGATATAAGCGGGGTCGTACGAATTGAATTGGTTGGCAGCGAAATCGTTAACTTTGACAGTATTGGGGACATTACACTTTATGAGACGAACTATTACACCCTGTCCGGTGACACTCCGCCTATTGGCTTTCCATGGTACAGCTATCTAGCTGCGAAAGATGGTGTAATCTACATCGCGCAAAAAGATAGCGCTGGAAATTATGGGGCAGCTGCTCTCTTTGATGCCAATGCAGGTACTGTATATTCCAAAGGATTTATGGGCTATTTCTCATCCACTCGAACTGAAACACTAACTAGTGGGACTATCAGTAATAGTTTTATCAATACCTCGGCCGTTGTGGTGAGTGAACCATTTTACGCTCCCGCCTGTGAAACCATAAGCGGTGTAGAGATCTGTAATGATGAATCACACAACTATCAGGTCAAGGAGTATTACATACCGAACATTGGTTTCGGTGGCTTTCATCGATCTGGAACTTCAATCTTTACTGGTGGTGGTTATACGGATATTTTTACCAGTCAGTTTAATGTGGGCCTCATAGCAACCAATGTCTATGATTTAAGTAGCCTGTAACATTATACGCCATCGCGAGGGGAGGTGCCGATTACATCGGTAGCTCCCCTGTATTGCGTCTATTGGTGATCACTCACGTTTATCCTCTACCGCAGAAAAAACAGATAGTACCTCTCTACCAATGAATTAGCTGGGGCAACGATATGTGTAATATATCAATCAAACTACTGAATAAAGGCAAGTGGTGAAAAGAGTGATTTAATCTCGCCACAACAGACTCATTTGAGGCTAGTGCTAAGTATGGTAGCAAGAACATAACGTTGCAATCACTATAAGGTAATTTCCGTATGGGACTTCTTTTCAGGGCAAGAGGTTGTTTCAAGCGGAAAATCCAGCATGCTCAAAAGATGAGTTATATCTGCAAGGTCATGGCGCCTGTGTTATGGAAGAGTAAATTTGGTCTGCCCCTGACGGGACTCATACCCCGGTCAGTCGTAAGGTCGGACTGTTCCTGAGTAAAAACATCCCAATGCTGATAAGTTAGAGAACATTAACAAGAGCTTAGCCCTATGATTCACAATGCATCCATTCTAAGTCGCGAGTATTAAGCTGCGTATATGTTTTCCTAGATCGTATGTATGTGCACATGTCGTATATGAATTTACAATCATCACTAACAATATTACTATTTGACTAGATACTAATTATTTAGGCCTCGGTTGTGAATTCAATAAGTCAAAGCGTTAAATTAGACGGTCATTTAGGCAAGTTCTTTCGTTATTACATTTTTATTCCATGTGTTGTGGTTATAAGTTCTTCTTGTTCAAGCCTTGTTGATAGAGGAGACAAGCTTTATGAGCAGGGTATGTATGAGCAAGCGGCTTCATTTTATCAGAAGGCGCTATCCAGAGATCCTAATGATGTTGAAGCTATCATAGGGCTAACTAAAGCTCGTAATATGGTTATTGATCAGGGCTTGATTGATGTCCGAATGTTGCGTCTTGGTTCAAATGATTCCGGGGCAACGAATAAGCTGGAGGACATTCTACGCAAACAGAATGCATGGAATATTAAAATATTGGGCGCGGCCTCTATTACTCAGGAAGAAGAAACTGGCTATGCTCAATTGTGGTTACGAAATGAGGCAAAGATTCTTTCGCAATCAACGTATCCAGATAAATTTCGATGGTTCATGAAGTCGTATGCATACCTGATTAGCAATGCTCAGATGGAACCACAGTTCGACCAGTATCAACCAAAGCTCAAGGATTTAGGTAAGAAGCAGTGCAAGTCCATGGTTAATGATGTGCACAAGCAGCGGTTTTATTTACAAAGTTTTGTGGAAAAATATTGTCTTGCATGGGGCGAGGGAGTTGCTATAGAAGTAGATAATGTCGATAAGTCACGTTATCACGGTCTTGGTTTCAGTCAAAACGTTCGATTTAGTACTGACGATAATTCTGCACAGCATTCTATCCTTCGAAACCAACTTTCGCATCTGGAAGAGCAATTTAAAAATTCCCTGTGGTATTCCAGTAAGGGTGAGACACCTATCGCAATAAATGTGAGCGGTAATGTTGTCTATAACAAGTCAATGCGGCAGATAAGAAAGAGTGCTAAATACACCGAGCAGGTTAAAGTTAAGCTGGAAAACGGTGCATATAGGATGAAGGCGGTACAACGAACGTATCAATACCCAGTTGCCGTATACAATGAAAAATATAATCTACATATAACCTATCAGGCAAACGTCAATGCACAAGTTTTAAAACACGAAATTACTAAAGTGGATGGTAATCGTACGGAGGAACATCACTCTACATTTAAACCAGCAAGACTTTCGCCCGTGAGCCCAGGCTTTATACAACTTGGTGCTACATTCGAGAGTGAACTGGCTGATGCCAGCAATCAGATACAGAGGAAGCTTAAGCTTCTCTGGAAAGATAGCTATTGCAAGGATGGTATGGGAAGTCAGCAGGGTGAGAATATTCTACGTTGCGCCAAGCTAGCCCCCGACGATGTATATGTTAATCGCTGGTTCACACAGAAATTTGGTGTGGACTATAACGCGATGGTTAGTCTGTACGGTATGTAATGGTCGAGTAAGGCCGTCATGACACAGGTGGCAAAAAAGTATTCGCTTACGGTAGTTTTTTCTTTATCCAGGAAATGCTGATTTAAGTTCGTCTGGTATGCCATCAGGCCAGACGTTCTCGTCCGTGCAGCAGTCATAACGGCGGCAGCGTAGTGGCCGGTCATACCAGATGGCGCAGGAAAATGTTTTTCTGTCCAGGTGTGGGCAGTAACCATCTTTATCACGGGCGATAAAATAGGGGCGCTGCTGATTGTATTCCGCGATTCCCTTTTCTGCCTCTTGCTTGGTGAGGGCAAAGATCAGCGTGCAGCATTTGGCCTTGCAGCTACTAAGGCACTGGCTGCAGTTAACGTTGGCATCTGGGATGCCTTCTTCCTCATCCCCGTAGATCGCTGCAAGGCCCTTATCCAGCATACGTTCCATGAAAGCCAACAGTTTGTCCCGCTGTTCAGGCGTCATGGCCTGGTATTCGGGATCGTCAGCGAATTCCTCGTCCCAGTTTATTTCGCGTTCAGACATGGCGGTAAAAATAAATAGTGGAAAAAAATTGCCGCGTATCTTAGCAAATATTAAAAGCCAAAAAAAGACCATGCCATGGTTATGATATGAGCATCAGAGCCATGGGAGGTTAAGGATAATCGTATGCTACGAATCCTGGTCTCCGATACGGGACTGGGCCTCCCCATCAACAAATAATCTCTGGTATTCGAAGCATTCAATCGATTGGGAGCCGAGGCGACTGACTTATAAATGACAGGCATGGACATAAGTCTAACCAAACGCTTGCTAAAGAAATGCAAGGTTGCATAGGTTTCTCTAGTATCTTGAATGAAGGCATCACATTATGGTTGTTTCTACTGAAACACGATCGTGCCCAACAAGTATTTATAATAATATCGTTGAAATAATCCACTATCTATATGGAGGATAATCTTTCCAGCATACATCTGATGGAAAAATATTCGCCAAATTTAAAATACACACTCATTGCTGCGCAGACTGTAGAAGAAGGGATTCATCTTTCCAGGCAACATATCTTTGACATGATAATACTGGATAGAAGTTTCCACACATGCCTGAGCCAGTTGTCATTGCTGGAATCCTGTACGGTGAGACCCAAAAGGAGATGAGCGTGCTGGTGTTCTGTTAAGGTAAGAAAACTGGACGTCAGATCCTCTGAGCAATTCAACTGTATTCAAGGAATGTAAATAATGAAAACAATACTAGGCTTGTTATTCGCCTCACTGCTGTTACCCTTCTCACTGTTGCTGGCTGCAGATGTTAATGCTCCCTGGGGGCAGGCCAAGTTGGACAATGTAGAGTACAAGCCCAACAAGGTGGTCTTTGACGTGGCGGTGTCTAGTGTCGGGGCGATTACCAGTGTTCTGGACAGGGTCAGCTTTCTGAATACCTTATATGAAGCAGATCCATTTGAATCCTCGATTGTGGTAGTGTTGCATGGCAATGAAATTCCGTTTTTTGCCATTAAAAACTATGCCCAGTACAAGGGAATCATGAACCGTGCCCAGAGTTTGGTGAATAACGGCAACATCCGTTTTCGCATGTGTAAATTGGCTGCGCAGGGGCATAGTTTTAAGCCCAAGGATATACATGGTTTTGTCGAAATGGTGCCTATGGCCGATGCGGAGATCGTACGCTTGCAACGTGAAGAGCAGCATGCCTACATGCAATAACATTTGCTGAATTTGTAAATATCAATATGAATGTAACGAAAGATGACTTCCAAGGCGTTGTCATTTAGAGTTGTGCAATGACTAAATCCAATAATCTCAGAGCAGATACTGTCATCGTGCTCGACTTTGAAACCACCGGACTATCACCTGATGGTGGCGACCGGGCGATTGAGATCGGTGCGGTACGTGTAGAAGGTGGCCGTATTACCGATCGTTATCAAAGCCTGATGAACCCGGGTCAGCGCATCAGCGGTTTTATTGAGGACTACACCGGTATCACCAATAGCATGTTAAAGGCGGCCCCGCCCTGTAAAGTGGTTATGGCGGAGTTTTCAGACTTTATCGAAGATTATAATCTGGTGGCACATAATGCCTCGTTTGATAGTCGTTTTTTACAGGCTGAGCTACGGCGCCTGCGACGATTAGTCCAGGGCAAGTTTGCCTGTTCGATGTTGCTGGCACGGCGCATGTACCAGCATGCTCCTAATCACAAATTGGGTACGCTGGTGGCGTATCATCAGCTGCCGAATGACGGCACCTTTCACCGAGCCCTCGCTGATGCCGAGATGACCACCCATCTGTGGCTGAAGATGCTCAGTGATCTGACAGAAAGTTACGGTTTAACAGATGTTCCTTTTACACTGATGCAGAAGATTGGCAAAACACCCAAGGCATCTGTGGTACGGTTATTAAAAGGAATGGTGAAGTAAATGCGTTAATATGGCGTTTGTGTTTAAGGCTAAACCACCCTGATATCCAATTAGATTGTCCATACCCTGCCTATAGGTAAGCTAGATGACACAAGAAAATGATAATCCCCCCTGCCCCTTCTGTAGTCTCATTGAAAACGACGCTGAAGATCGGATTACCGCTCAAAACATGTTGGCGGTAGCTATCTCGGATGGCTTCCCGCTCAGTGACGGCCATACAGTGATTGTTCCTCGTCGACATGTGGGTTCGTTTTTTGAGCTGACACAAGATGAGCGGGATGCCATGTTTGCATTGCTTGAGTTAACCAAGCTTCTTCTGGATGGTAAATACACGCCGGATAGTTACAACATCGGAATCAATGATGGACCGATGGCCGGACAAACCATACCGCACTGTCACATGCATTTGATCCCGAGGTATACGGGCGATGTAGAAGATCCACGTGGTGGCGTGCGTTGGGTACTTTCAGATAAAGCTAAATATTGGACTGACTAAAGCTATACTCAGGAAGATATCCCATACAATATCCTCACTCTGCTACTGTAAAGGTTTAGCTAATGCCTCAATGACCAGTTCATAGATAAATGTCGCGATTGAATTATTGAAAACCAGGTAAAAGTATTCAGAATTAATCGATGCAATGATCAGTAACATCATGACAAATATCATGATGGTTACTATAAGCGCCGATAATAATGAGAATATTTTTTTAATGACTATGTCCTTTCTGTTGATAACTATACGTGTATTAACAGCATCCATATAGATGCAAGTCATACCTGAGGTATTGGCGGTGCGGCAACACAAATAAGTACACATGCTATTTATAGCGAGCACATATCTCCTGTATCAAGTCATACTCTTATGTAAAAGTCATTACAATGATGTAGTGCCGAATATGTGATCCTTTCGGCAAATATAATGCCATAAAGGAGTGCTAGAGCTGTTTTTTTAACAAATCATTAAAACTAGACAAACTATCTAAACCAATGTGGTTCTATTAGAATAGCAGTGCTGTGATATATACACATATAAGATATCAGCCATTTTAAGTCACTAAGTAATAGTAGAGTATTGTCAGTAACTGAGGATTGATGGTGAGCAGATGCAAAAGCATTAAAGCTTATTGCTAAGAAGGTCTAAGGTGCAAGCTCACAACTGACATTTCTATCTCACCACGTGCGCTGAAGGTCCAATGCCTTAGCTTAACTTTTTGAATGCAGCAGGATGCGTTATAGTAAACTTTTGTAAAGAGTTAAGTATGCGAAAAATAATAACTAAATAAAACCCCAAGGATTTATCAGGAGATTAGTCATGAACAGATATTCATTCATGATGAGTATATGCTTAGTATTATCTATGTCTGTAAAAGCAGACAATCACGAAAGTGTAGATAGTCTTGCCATTATTATTAATGGTGGTCATAGTTACACCGATGTGACTGGAGCAATCATAAATTTGACGCCCATATTATATGAGAGATCGATAAATAAAACATTCAGTTATCGATTGTACCCTAGTCTTTCAGTTCAAAATTTAGGTACCGTAAAGATTCGTTCTGCTGGGATCATGATAGAAACTCCATATTATTTTAATGATATTAATACATCTTCTCTTGGTAGCGGGTTATACATTACACCGTTACTAGAAATCGGTAGGAATTTCAGTGATAATATAAGTTCATTAACTTATGGGCTCGTATTAGGTTACGGTTGGAGAAGCAATTCGAATTGGTCACTTAATACTGGTTTTGGCATGAGATATACTAATAGATTTCTTGCAAATGACACGGCGCAGAGCTATTCAACTACAGGTCTTAGAATAATATGGATGTATTACTTAGATTAATTCCGTAGGCTTAGGATAATAAAAAACGAAAGTAATAAGGTCGGATCTTGAATTGTGAATCCTATACCTTCTCCATTCAAGACTCGCCCCTATTAACTCGCCATTATAAAATCAAGGAAGATT
>JAOUJT010000282.1 GCA_029883105.1 Gammaproteobacteria bacterium | reverse complement strand
GCCGCCCCTATGATACCTAAAATTATATTAGCTAACTCAGGGTGGAGATGTCCTGTTGTAGGGAAGAATGTAGATGGTACGCCGCAGAAACTACCACACCAAGCAGGTAAATGTACCCACGTTCTGAAAATGTTAACCAAGAATAGTTATAGAACTGAAATTATTGCCAACTTTGTTAAGCAGGCTTACGACGCAGGTAGAAATACCGTGGTTTTTTCAGAGTTGAAGGAGGCTTACATCCCTCTATTAAAGGCGGCTTTTATTAAGACGGGTATCCCTGTAAAAGATATCGGTATGTACGTTGGGGGAATGAAGGAGGATGCTCTTTCTAAAGCCTCTGCCAAACCGGTGGTGCTGACCACCTACAGAATGACTGCGAAAGCCGTAGACTGCCCTTGGTGGGACACGGCGGTATTCGCAACACCTAGATCTGATGTTATTCAGATAGCAGGGAGAATCCTGCGAGAGTACGAGGGGAAGGTATGTGCAAGGAGTGGTACTGAGGGTCGCGTTCCTGTGATCTTTGATGTCGTGGACTATGATAGTCCCGTATTCAAGCAGTACTTCAAAGGTAGGGGTAAATACTATCGAAAGATAGGAGCTCCTATGGCGGGTGATACCGCTTTGTTGAATTCCTTGTGAGGTTACAATGACAGATACTACAATGTCCGATTGGACTAAAAAATGGGGTAAAGCCCACAACGAGAACCGGAAGAAGCGACGTGCAGAAGACCCTGATTACTTGGCAAGGCACCGAGCTCAATCCCGGGAAACCGCACGTAAGAAAAGAGCGGCCAAAGCAGGTAGGCTTTACAAAAACTATAATGGTGTAGACGTAGAGGTTTTCAGATCCGCTAAGATGCTGGAAGCCACAGGACTGACAGACGCTAGAGCTAGATACTGGAGAGATAAGGGGTTATGGCCCGAGTCTGTTTTTTCAGGAAAGCAAGCGTTTTACACCCGTAACCAGATATCCGCCATCAAAGGAGGGTTTGATCTTATGGAGAACTCTAGTATGTCTTTTGAAGATGTGCAAACCTTCATAGCGGGTAAATGGAAAGAGGGATTACCGAATGGCGATAACCATTAACACAAAGCCTTTTGCAGGGCAGACGAAGCCAAAGCCTGAGGATTTATCCTCACCTCAACCTCAGGCGGGGATGTTAGAGACACCCTCGCAAGAAGACCTACCTTGGGAGGAGCCCGAGACAGGGACTATAGGTGGGGGTATTGTTGTGACTGCAGATGCTCATATTGAGAAAATACACCCATCCGGTGCCGAGTCTCATTCGAATCTGAAGGTGCCTACATCTATCCCCGCATCCCTAGACTCGACCGAGCTACTAGGTGAGGTTGGTTTTAGCGGCGGGTTCACTAAAAACATGGGAGACTTCAACAGCTTTCGGGTCGATATCCACCTGCACATACCTACCACCGTGAATGATATCGAAAAGTCGTATGAGTTCGCGGCTAATTGGGTAAATGATAAGTTAGAAGAGATACAAGGCACTCTGAAGTAACGCCTGCACTTAATTGCAATATTCGAGGTATAAAATGGCTGTAAATATTAAGGATAAGACCACTGGTGGGGTGATGTCTATTGTAGAGGCTATCCAGAAGAAGGGGGGCGCTAAGTCCGCGTTTTCTGCAGGGTCGCTAAAAAACGGCGATGACATGTATGATGAAATAGAGCGATTGCCTAGTGGTGTCTTTGCCGTTGACTACGCCACTGGGGGCGGGTTCCCCAAAGGAAAAATTAGTATTATTTATGGCCCTGAGGCCTCTGGGAAAACTAACTTATCCTTTAATGCCATCAACCAAGCCCAGATAGAAGAACCGGGTAAATACCAAGTGTTTGTGGATATAGAGAACCACTTTGACCCTCAGTGGACGGCCCACATGGTCCATGACATGGATCGCCTGATTGTAGTGAAGGTAGAGAGCGCTGAGGATGTTATTAATAAAGTGGAAGCCACTATGGTAGCCCACGATGTTAATTGCGTGGTTGTTGATTCTCTGGCAATGATGGTCGCTCAAAATGAGTTGGAGTCTGATGCTAGTAAGTCGCAAGTAGGGGGTTCATCTGCCTTGATTGGAAAACTCTTCAGGAAGGTGACCGCCCGACTATCCCAATTAGCAAACCAAGACCAGTACCCTACCGTTATTTTTATCAATCAAATAAGAATGAAAATTGGGGTCATGTTTGGCAACCCAGAAACCATGCCGGGAGGAAACGCTCCCAAATTTATGTCTGCCCTATCTTTGCGGGTTTACGGTAAAGACCTTGATAGTGGTAAGGAGGGTATGATTCACTTCCGCCAGACTAATCTAGTGGTAAAGAAAAAGAAAGTTCCTACCTTGTTACACAGCGCAGAATATGTTACCTGTGTGGCAAAAAAGGAGGGTAACCCGCTAAAGCCCGGAGAGATTGACGATTGGAATCTGGTATTGGCTACCTTGAAAGATTTTGGGATGGTGGTCAAAGACCCTAAGAATGGTTGGGTGTTGATGGGGGAGGCAGGGTATAAAACCCTTGGCGATATCAAGGCTGCCGTCACAGAAGACCCCGCTAAATACACAAAGATAAAATCGAAGTTAATCCAAATGGCTAAGGCTCACCATGCCTCCTTATGACAGAAAGAAACCTAAAGGAGGGGGTAACCCCTTCATGGTGGATGCGTTCGACAAACCGAACCACGGTAATGTATCGGAAGTGCGAGTAGCCACAGACCTTGGAGCTAAACTAGTGGCAGGATCTGGGGCTATAGATGGATTTAAAGGGGATTCGTATTTATCCACAGTACAGACGGAGAGGCCTACCATAGATTGGATGATTGAAAGTAAGGCCACGATCCACAAGTCTATGAGTATAAAGAAGTCATGGTTGGATAAAGTGAGAACCGAAGCCGCCGGCCATGCTAAGACCCCCGCGCTCAGTATTAGCTTCGTGGACGACAACGGGTCGAATAGAGATTTCAATAGTGACTGGGTAGCAATACCCGCCACTGTATTTAAGGAACTAATAGGAGGTTCCGATGGCTAAGATGGGTTTTATGAAGTCCGCTGCTGAGGTCCTGACCGGTAACGGCAAACCAAGCCTACGGGCTTACTTGCACACGCGAATGACAGGGTTGAGATCCCCCCGAAGCATCATGAGGATCCATGCCTCTGAATTAACCAAACCAGATACCTATTGCCCTCGGGAAACGTCCCTGCATTTGATCACAGGAAGAGATCGTCCCGATGACTATATCAACACATGTCTGCAGTACACCTTTGACTTAGGGGATGCCTTGCATGATCTCCTGAGAGATACGTGGGCAAGAGACATTGTATTTGGGGACTGGAGGTGCAAACACTGTGACAAGCGCTACTACCAAACCAGATACCCGAAATCCTGTACGGGTTGTGGTCGAAGCCGTTTTATGTATGAGGAGGTTCGATTTAAAAGCTTAGTTTCTGGGGCTTCAGGAGGATTGGATTTGCTGGTCAAACTTCCGGGGGTGGATAAACTGGTTATCGTAGAAGCCAAGACGATTAAGCACGACGACTGGAAAGTACTGAAAGCCCCTCAAGCAGAACATGAATTAAGAACAAACTACTATATGCGGTTGGTCGATGAATCAGATAACAACCTCGGGGAGTTTATAGACACTGAGCAGGCATTGGTTATCTATATGACCAAAGGGTATGGAGGTAAG
>JAOUJT010000281.1 GCA_029883105.1 Gammaproteobacteria bacterium | reverse complement strand
GACCAGGTACCTTGAGCATCGATGATATGAATCACAATATTTAAACGCTTGGCCAATGCTCTTGCCCTATCTCTATCTGCAGGCATGCCGATATCACTCTGTACATATTCCATATATTGTAAGAGATGGGGTCTCAAATTGTCTTCGAAATGATTGCGAAATACATGGCTAATACTACTGCTGACGAGAACAACAAACAAAATAGCGATAAGAAGAAAAGTTAATATGAGCTTGCCAGTAATGGAGTGGTGGATATTAAAATTTGCATACTTCATGAAGGGGCTCCAGTAAATAGGTAGCCACTTCCGCGCACGGTCTTTATTACATCAAGTGGTTTAAGTTTTTGCCGCAAGCGGCTAATGGCTATATCAACAGAGCGCGTAAGAATATCACCCTCTACGCCTTTGAGTTGATTCAGAATGTCATCTCTGCTTAGGGTCTCCCCTGCTCGATTTGCTAACAATTCCAGAAGTTGGAATTCCATGCTGCTTAATGATAGGGGTGTTTCTGAGAGACTTGCTGTTTTGCTCTTGGTATCAATTTTTAATTTACCAAAGCAAAGTGTGTTTGTACGCTGGCCATGTGCGCGTTTTATTATCGATTGGATGCGGGCGACCAGTTCCCGTGGTTCAAATGGTTTGGGAAGATAATCGTCGGCACCGAGTTCCAGACCAACGACCCTGTCCATAACATCACCACGGGCAGTGAGCATGATAATTGGGATGTTATTATCCTTACGTATGCGTTTACATACTTCGAAGCCATCCATCTCTGGTAACATTACATCCAGAATGACCAGATCATAGTCGATTAAAGATAAACGCTTCAGTCCTTCACTGGGACGCAGTGCACTGTCAAGTCTCAGCTCGAAACGCTGGAAATATTGGCCAAGGAGCTCAGCCAGGCGTTCATCATCATCGATTAAAAGAATTTTATGCATGTATTGAAGGTTAACTCAGTAAGTGTGGCGAGGCTAGATCCAGCCCCGCCATGAGTATTATCCATGATGCCCATAGTGGTGTCCGCCACCGTGTCGTTTATGCATTTTATCCATGTGTTCCCGGAGTTTGACCCTTTGCTCAGAGCTTAGAGTGTTATAAAAGTCTGCCATTGCAGCGATAATATCCGGTGCTTGTTCATTCATAGACTGGGTATGCGTACGTACCATGGCAAGAATTTTCTTCTGATCCAGAGTGGGTTGAGACAACATTTGGTTTATTTCATCCTTGCTGCGGGAGAATTGTTCACGCATATTTTTGCGCGATTGAAGCATTTTCTCACTGAGCTTAGTGAGCTTGTCCTTTTGCACATCATTTAGTTCTAGATCGTCAGCAACCCATTCAAGCATTTTAGTAGCTCGGTATTCGGGCTCTCGATATTTATGGCTGCAAGCAGTAATGCTACCGATGATGAGCACGGCTCCACTGCCAATGATGACAAGTCTGGTAAATCTGTTCATGATATGTTTCCTGTGTTTTGGTTCATAAACAGGATAGACAGCAGAGCAGTAGAAAGGGTCTCCAATGGGTAACTGTGTGTAACACTTTGTAACAGTTAGACGGTGGCCGTTACACAGTGACCTTAAGTTGTTTGAGTCGTTGATCCAGCAATTCTGGGAAACGCTTATACCAGGTGGCATTCAGCGGTGACGGATGGGGAAGTGGATTCAGGGTGATCTGCCGTGAGCGGCCATCTTGTGAGTGTATGCAAATGGTGGTGGTGTTGCTAAAGCGATCCTCAGTGGCCCAAAACTCCTCCAATTGTAACTTAACTTCTTTAGGTTGGTTTATGGCAAACCAGAGAAAGGCCTCTCGGCCCAGAGTGATGATCTGGTTGCCATGCCATAAATCCATAAGCAGATCCGCAACGATGGGTTGAAATTGCTTTTTGATTTTCATCGACCATGCCTTGTTTCCTACGGGCTTGTAGGGACAGGTATTGGCCCAGAAGAAGTGCTTTCCTACATGCAGAGAGGCTTCAAAGTCGGGCATCTCTTTGTTATACAGATGTTTATAAAGTGTGGTACGAACCTTTTGTCCACCTGCACCGATGAAAGGCATATGATATTTAACCTCATCGCGACCGGGATCCCGCCCAAAGAAAGCCAGGCTGGAATCTGGATTTCCTTCCCCAATGACAGGCTCCAGCGGGTCTTGTTTATATTGCAGATAGACATCCTTATCGATCCCGTCAATCCGCTTGGCAAGTTGACGGAACTGTTTGTGTAGAGTCTGTGCGGACATATAAAGGCCTGGAGATGGTGATTAGTGGGTCTTTTGTGAGCTAGATCTATTGCGCATAAGGAGTGCAACCCCGGCAATAATAAAAGGAATGCTCAACCATTGTCCGACGCTTAGAAGATTCTCATGTCCATATTCCGCCTGCCTGATTTTGAAGGTTTCGAGAAAAAAGCGTGCACTAAAACTGCTAATAAGAAATATACCAAACATACTGCCAGTGGCTAGTGAGCCTCGGTATTTTCTATATATAAACAAAAGAACCACAAATATCATAAAGTAGGATAGAGATTCATATAATTGAACCGGGTGTCTGGCCAGGCTATCTACACGTTCAAATACGATGGCCCATGGTGCAGTGCTTGTGATTCCAACTATCTCCGAATTAAAGAAATTGCCCATACGTATCAATCCTGCGGCCAGAATGAGAGGTATGCTTAGTCTGTCCAGTAGCCATATAGAACCGTTTGGTTCATGCTTTTTACAGTAAAGAAAAACCGCCAGCAGTATGCCTATGGAGCCGCCATGGCTAGCAAGACCGCCTTCCCATATCTTTAGAATCGCCAGAGGGTGGCTGAAATAATATGACGGGTCATAAAACAGTACATGTCCCAGGCGTGCGCCGATGACAGTACCTAGCATCATATATATCAATAAATCATCGACCTTCTCCTCTTTAAGACCCTCCTCACGATAGATTGATTTCATGATATAAATGCCAGCAAGAAAGGCTGAGGCGAAAAATAGTCCGTACCAGCGTATGCTAAGGCTTCCCAGTGAAAAAAGAATAGGGTCGGCATTCCAGTGCATAGTATTACTCTCGGTTAAGGGTTAGTTGTATCTTTTCTTTCCGACTAAAACGTTTGATTTGTATTTCACGTTGTGTCGCCGAAGAACGATCATCATAGCGTTCATGGTAAAGCAGCCGCACAGGTCTACGACTTCGGGTGTATCGTGCTCCGAGCTTGCTACCATTGTGTTCATCTACCCTGCGTTCCAGGTCTGTAGTTATACCAGTATATAAGCTTTGATCCGCACACTCTAGTAAGTAAACAAACCACATCCTATCGGTCAGTCCTGAAGTGCGCGTTCGATAGCGGCAGAACTAACAGGATGCGTCAGGATAGCGTGTAGTGGGTACTGTTCGGCAAGCTTGTCGACAAATTTACGTTCTGATTTGTCTACCAACAAGATTACGCGCGCATCACTTTTATATTTCTGCAGACTTAAGAGAAAAACATCCACATTGCTGATGTTGACGCCAGCGTAATTGCTTCCGTAGCCATAGAAAAATTCCGCCACCACAATGCTGGGTGTATGTTTGCGCAATAGGCTGATGGCTTTGCGCATAGAGTCGGCGCGAATCTCAAGCAGCCCATGTTTCTCATATAGCGAACTGAAATCCGGATGGATAGGCGATTCGATAATGGAGAACACTACTGAGTCTGACATCGTACACAGTCCAGTTACGAGTTAAGAAAATGCATCG
>JAOUJT010000280.1 GCA_029883105.1 Gammaproteobacteria bacterium | reverse complement strand
TCATTGAGCAAGGCTGCAAGATCGCATGCCAGTCGGCCCATGCCCATGGTCTGTGCCATCAACACCATATGCGCCAGGCGAGGATGCAGACCCAGTGCCATCATCTTGCGACCATGTGCGGTGATACGCGCTTTTGTATCCAGTGCCTGTAAGGACTGTAATAGTTGCTGTGCCTGTTGGTAACTGGCCTGTGGTGGCAGATCCATCCAGGCCAGTTGTGCGGGATCACTCACGCCCCACTGCGCCAGTTCCAAGGCCAGCGGGGCCAGATCCGCTTCCATGATCTCGGCACGTCCATAGGCGAGCAATCCGGATTGAGTGGCCTTATCCCACAAGCGGTAACACACACCCGGCTCGGTACGACCGGCACGTCCGCAACGTTGCACTGCCGACGCATGACTCACACGCTGGGTGTGCAAACGCGTCATGCCACTGGACGGATCAAAGCGTGGCACACGCATCAGACCGGCATCGATCACCACACGTACGCCCTCAATAGTCAGACTGGTTTCGGCGATGGCACTGGCCAGTACCACCTTGCGTCTGCCCGCTGCCGCAGGTTCGATGGCCTGCTCCTGCTCCGCCTGTGAGAGATTGCCATAAAGGGGATGCAACGAAATGCCTTGATCATGTATAGCTTCGGTGAGTCCCTGATAAACCCGTTGGATCTCACCAGCACCAGGCAGGAAGACAAGGATGCTGCCCGTCTCCGTTTGCAGCGCGTGCTGCACCGCACTCACCACGCCATGCTCTATACGTTGCTTAGCATCAACCGGGCGATAATGGGTATCTACCTCAAAGCTGCGGCCCTCACTACGGATGATCGGCGCAGCGTTTAATATCCGCGCGACGCTTTCACCTTCAAGGGTTGCCGACATCACCAGCAGTCGCAATTCTTCGCGCAGGGTCTGCACCTCTAAATTCAGAGCCAGCCCCAGATCTGCCTGCAGACTGCGCTCATGAAATTCATCGAAGATCACCAGGCCGTAGTCCTCCAGCATTGGGTCCTGTTGTAGCAAGCGAGTAAGAATCCCTTCGGTGACCACCTCGATGCGCGTTTGCGCGCTGACCTTGGTGTCCATACGCATACGATAACCCACCGTCCGACCCACCACTTCACCCAACTGTTGTGACATCCAGGTCGCGGCATTTCGTGCCGCCAAACGTCTGGGTTCCAGCATGATGATTTTTTTGCCTAGCAGCCACGGCTCTTCCATCAATGCCAACGGAATACGCGTGGTCTTACCGGCACCCGGCGGTGCAATAAGTACCGCATTACTGTGTTCACGCAGGCTGCGACGTAAAGGTGTAACGATGGCTTCTACAGGTAAGGTCATACGGCTATTGTACCCTAGTACGGGGTGATATCTGCTCAGTACAACTCAAGCTCTATTCGCTGACGGCTGCCGTGACAATAGCGGCAACGTATTCTGTGCCAATAGAAACGGTATCTAGGGAGAGCATGTTAGGGAGAGTTATCGTCCAGTCTTTCTACGTGATATTGATCGGTGGATTTACTATCCTGATGAATTTTCGCTAAGATGAACAAATCAATCGAAGAGGATTCCATCATGCTACAGGTACAACAAACAGCACCGGCATTTAATACCGTTAATCAGGATGACCAGCCCATTAGCCTTGTTGACTACAAGGATAAACAATATGTCGTGCTCTATTTTTATCCTAAGGACGACACACCGGGTTGTACCATCGAGGCCAATCAATTTACAGAACTGGCCAGTGAATTTGCAGACAACGACACGGTGATACTGGGTGTCAGTAAGGACTCCTGCGACAGTCACCGCCGCTTTATCGACAAGTTCGGTTTAAAGCTCGATCTGTTAGCCGACACCAACGGTGAGTTATGTAACAGCTACGATGTCTGGCAGGAAAAAGAGAAAAATGGTGAGAAAAAGATGGGCATCGTTCGTTCTACTTTCATCATCGACAAAAGTGGCAAATTAGTGGATGTGGAATATAATGTTGCCGCCGAAGGTCACGCACTGCGGGTACTGGAAAAGATCAAACAACTCTAGCTGATATATTTTTCTGCGAGTCCACATGGCGGTTCCCAGGACTAGACTGAATGACCATAGTGTGGGCAGTGCCCACTCTATACTTCAATGACGCGGTCTATGCCTTCGGGCTGATGGATCAGCCAAACATAACGGTAACAACAAATAGTTCCCTAAGGATTTTCTACGTCGCTGTCGGTGCTCTCATCAACTACGGGTTGAGACAGGTCCTGATCTTCCTGCTGCGTCCCATCCGCCGTCGCTACAGCATCCTCTAGTTGTGTCTCATCTGCAGGCTGTGCCTCAGCCTTCAGCTTGCGCTTCTCTTCCTTCTTCTGTTTCTTTGCGATATCTCTTTGACGCTTTGCGTATGCATAATTGGGTTTGGCCATGTGCAATCCTCTTCTATTGGATACAGGATGAATGAAAAATGAAGAGACTCCTTTCGATACATACCGTTCCAGGGCGCTATGCTAGAAGTCAATCAGATGGAGAAACTATCGCTAAACGGATAGGTAAAAGGCGTAAATGACGGTCAGAGCGACCAAATTCGCCCTTTTTGAAGGCCGTATTATAGCGCATTTATTCTGCCCACCCATAGTATGTATACGAGATATGCCAGCAGATTTATCTCCATATGGATAAAACCTGCCGATATTTCATATGTTGAGACGGTACCTGCTCGGGATTTTGAACTCATGGTGATAGAAATATTCGCCACCCCGCCAGCTATTGCAGATACCGGGGTTTCTTGTTCATCGAATATCATGCTATTTGTCATTATCCATAACAGCCTTTCCCATGGCCTGCATAAAGTGATGCCTTGCACTACATTTTGACAAAGCATAACAAACAGTTGTACCGCGGAAGAGCGATGAATCCAGAACTGGAGATTTGCCTCTCATGGAAAGAATTCTACTACAGTATAACTAAGCGTAGACGGCTGCTCACGCCGTTTTCTGGCCCTGAGATGGTGATGAGCATCCTGCATGTCGATACCTACTAACCCTGCCATACCCAAAGTGATCGTCGTTCTCGGTCTGGTTAGCCTGTTTATGGACATCTCTTCCGAGATGATCCATGCCCTGCTGCCGGTGTTCATGGTGACAGTACTGGGCAGCAGTGCTACCACCGTCGGTATCATAGAGGGGCTGGGTGAAGGGCTGGCTCTGATCGTGCGGGTCTTTTCCGGTGCCCTCAGCGACTGGCTGGCCAGGCGCAAACGACTGATCCTGATTGGTTATCTGCTGGGCACACTGTCCAAGCCACTGTTTGCCATCGCCACAGCCTCCGGCATGGTGATGTTTGCCCGTTCCATTGATCGTATCGGTAAAGGCATACGCGGAGCACCACGCGATGCGCTGATCGCGGATATCAGCCCGAAAGAAATGCGCGGTGCGGCCTATGGCCTGCGTCAATCCCTCGACTCGCTGGGTGCCCTGCTCGGCCCGCTGCTGGCCATTGTGCTAATGGCCCTGACCATGAATGATTATCGTCAGGTCTTTCTCTATGCGGTGATACCCGGATCTATTTCGCTATTGTTGATCATCTTTTTTGTCAAAGAACCCGTGCTACAAGCAGCAGCGGCTCATCTGCCACTGAAGCGTGATGAGACACATGCATTACCATCCGTATATTGGTGGGTGCTGGGCATTGGGATCTGTTTTACCCTGGCGCGTTTCAGCGAGGCCTTTATGATCCTGCGGGGTGAA
>JAOUJT010000279.1 GCA_029883105.1 Gammaproteobacteria bacterium | reverse complement strand
TGTTGCTGTAGGTGTGGCTAATATATGCAGTGGTTCGACCACACTAACTTGCACATCATATACTGGTACGTTTAATGATATCACCTGGAATGGCAGTGCATACGTTGCGGTAGGAGATGCGGGATTAATACACACCAGTACATCTGGTGCTCATAACTCTTTTGGAACTGCTTTAAACACGGGCATCTCCGGTGTTGGGACAGAGAACATAAAGGCTATTACTACTGATGGAACAATATTCTTTCTCGTTACTGACAACATCACAATGAAGGTGTTCGAATCAGAAAACAATAGCGGCCAAACATGGAACAACATAGTAGATCAAAACTTCAACTCAACAGGAATAGCCTTTATGGACACAATGCTATTCGGCATAAGTACTGCAGGTGATGTACGAAGGACTTCCGACTTCGCAACCACTCAAACTTATAACATAGGAATCACACAAGACTTATATTCGATCATTAGAATAAACAACAGCCTTTTTGTTACAGGAAATAACGGAACTGTAGCTCAGTCCATCCTTAATTAAGGAACCGTAGGGGGCAGGCCTTTAATTTTTAATTTTAGATTGCCCCCGCCATCTAACCCTACATCACGGGCAAGACAAGTCAGGACATTGCGATGCCGTGTGGCGGGGTGTCCATCTCAGCACCCACTACTCTCCACCAGGGGAGCTATCGACTGCGACGTTTGTGAATCATTTGGCAATCATGCAGACCTGGTAAGAATATCGGGTTAAAATTAGGAGGCAGGTGGCTATGGAGTTTAAATCCTGGATTAATTAATTGTATACAATCAAAATACTTTTACAGTGCTTATATATTCTCCTTTACTGCCAGCAACCTTATCTTTCAAGTCGCTATATATAAAAAAGGGCTGGAAACACCAGCCCTTTACTACCACTAAATATTTTGAAGTCTATTGCACAGGCTCACTCACGGATAAGTCATCTGCAGGGTCCCAGTGAGTATGATATTGATCAAATACATTTACCCAATAGTAGTATGTATGGGTTTCAGTACGATAATACGTATAGTAATCGCAATGAGTATGCTCCTCGAACCATAATGTATACCAATGTCTCTCTGTATACTCATCACAACGTGTTTCAGGATGAGAGTGTGTCTCAGTACGACTACGGCGTTCTGATTTATAGTGCGCATGCTGTGCAGCTCTCATAATAGTGTGCTTATGTCCTTCAAAGCTTGCATTCAACATATCTAACTGACTATTTAAGGTATCTGTTGTTGAGTTCAATGTCTGAACTTGTGATTGCAAGTCCGTTATTACCAAGTTATAAGCTAACTGCTCCGCTAAAGTTGCATCTATACTGGAAACCTGCGTCCGCAATTGATTAATTTGTACCAGGAGTGATTGTATTTGTTCATTAGTTGCACGTTGTGTTTCGAGCAAATTCCCGCGCAGTCCGGATATCTCTCTTGCTTCTTCTAGCAAGAGCAAATGCATGCGCTCAAGCTCTGAACTTAATATAGCGAACTCTTCAGCGATTTGAGCTTTAAGCTGGGCCAGGTCAGATTGTAATAATGCAATAGCATCAGCATTTTCTGTAACGTCTACTGACAACCTGGCTATTTCAGTCTCAAGTTCAGAAATACGCTCAAGATTTGCATTAATCATATTCGAGTTATATGTCACTGCACTATGGAGTTGCTGTATCTGTATTTCATTATTGCTTACCCTTTGCTCTATACCAGTCACAATGGTACTGAGCGCATCTAGGTCACTTCTTAGTACTGTAGTGACTTCCTGGAGAACTGCTATATTTCCAGCATTTGCCTGAATATTGGCTGTATTTGCTGCAACCTGAGCCTCTAATTCAGCAAAGGGCGTTGCATTTAAGAAGGGGTTGTTTCCAGAAGGTGGCGCTGCTATCGCTATAAAAGGGATAAAAAACAAGGAAAGGCTAATATACTTTTTCATTCTGAATCTACTCCTTTAGATGTAAGACAACTAATGTAGTCTATGTATAGTGTTGCATCAATACCGAAACATAAAAATAATAAATTAAACGTAGAATATTTGGGTTCAGATGCTGAGGTATTTCCACAAATAGGATACGTATTAACCCCACCCGCTACGGCATCCTATATAGTTAGATCTATAACCACCTTATGGGAAATGGGTACCAACTAAAGTTGCAAGCGTGCATTTTAGATAATAAGACGATCTATAATCGCATATATGTTTTTATAGATACCATCCATCCACATACAGATTAACCAAAGTCATTTCTCGCGTAACTTAAGGAATAACTCAAGAAACTACTTATCGCTAATTTTTCTTTGCTCATTTTTATCTGGCGATGCCTACGCAGTTCACCACAATGATCCGTCTTAAACCACTCCTGTGGTGACTTAATCTGATCTGTTGTAGAAGAAATGACGAGTCCCGTGTCAGAGTAAAATCTCCTAGCTCTCTACCTTAGGCCAGGGCTTCAAGATTGTCAGCCTACGCCCGGAAAGCTGTTCTATCTCTTTTTTGATGCGGTCATAACGTATGTCAGGACACTCATAACTCTAGTGTTACCCATATATCTTAGTCGTACAGTCCTTTATATACGCGATACCAGGATGATTACTCTAAATATGGGATGTTCAAATTCCATGATTTGATATTTAATGCCATAATTAGCTATATACTTCTGACATAAAACATTAAACAATACTTATATACGATTCAAAATAAGAACCATTTATTTAGTTGTATGTATAGGAGGCGCAATTGAACACTATTAAATATATTACTATTGCTTGTATCGCGTTAGCGTTGTCTGCATGTCAGACGATGGGGCCATCGATCAAGCTTAGTACCGAATCAGGTTATAGTACTGAGGCGCTGAGTTACTTACCCGAAAATAAACAGCCCAGTAAGGATATTGTCATTATTGTCCTGCACGGAAAAGGTAGTAGGCCAGACAAGGGCTTTCGGGTCGAGTTATATCAAAAATTAAATGTAGCCGGATATGAAGTTGTTGCACCTTTCATGACCTGGTCAGAGCGATGGGATGGCACCTTTGATGATGGATTGGCTGTCATCGACGCGGCAGTAGAGAAGATTAAGAGCCGAGGTAAGGATGCGGTGGTTGTCGGGCATAGCCTGGGTGGTGCCTCGTCTCTTATCTATGCCAGTAATCCACATAAAGACCTACTTGGTATTGCTGTTATTGCCCCAGGGCATCCTCTACACCGCTCCGGGAAGATGCGAAAGATTGTAAAAAGCAGTGTAAAAAAGGCCAGAAAGATGGTTAAGAAAGGTCTAGGAGATGAAAAGACCTACTTTAAAGAGCGCAATAGTGGTCGAACACGCGATGTATATATGTCTGCCGAGGCCTACCTTTCATTTTATGATAAAAAAGTCCATCCGAATGTTGATGAGCTTCTGGGTGATATAACGATACCATTGCTTTGGATCGGCGGTCGTGAAGATCCTTTAACCAGTAAGCTAGAAATGGAAGAGCGGTTTGAAGAGATTCCAAAGAATAGCAAGAGCAGATTTGTGATTTTAGCAGGAGGTCATCAGCCCGTAGTGCCCAATTCGGCTGATGAGATCATTAACTGGATAGAGGGCCTTAAATAGGTGCTTCCATCTGTGAACTCAAGAGAGCAGGGTAATGGGGATCGTCTTGAAGTTTGGCTTTTGAGAGATCGTGGCCAGAGTAAAAACTCCTAGTTCTCGACCTTAGATAACTGGCTTCAAGCTTGTCACCCTACACC
>JAOUJT010000278.1 GCA_029883105.1 Gammaproteobacteria bacterium | reverse complement strand
TGACGTGGCCGAGAAAGCCAAGACCAACGCCGCCGCCAAGCAGGTGGTGGATGCCTGGGCCAACGCCGACTGGTTTACCAGTAAGGCACCCATGGCCGATGAGATCACCGTTACCGTATTCAAGGTAGAAGGCGAGACCAATACCGACGACCTGTCGCCGGCCTCCGAGGCCTGGAGCCGCCCCGATATCCCGCTGCACGCCAAGGCCATGTTGATCAATACCATGGACGATGCCCTCGGCAAGATGGATGAGCTGAAGAAAAAGGGACACCCTCTTGCCTATGTAGGTGATGTAGTGGGTACCGGTTCTTCACGTAAATCGGCCATCAACTCCGTCCTCTGGCACATGGGTAACGACATCCCGTATGTACCCAATAAGCGTCAGGGTGGTGTTGTGTTGGGCAGCAAGATCGCCCCCATCTTCTTTAATACCGCCGAAGATGCCGGCTCGTTACCGATTGAGTGCGATGTCAGTAAACTGCATATGGGTGATGTGATCACCATCAAGCCCTATGAAGGCAAGATCCTCAATCAGGCCGGTGAGGTGATCTCCGAATTTGAACTCAAGCCTTCGACCATCGCCGATGAGCTACGTGCCGGTGGCCGTATCCCGTTGATCATTGGCCGCTCGCTCACCGACAAGACCCGTGAACAGCAAGGGCTGCTACCATCCGAGGTGTTCCAGCGTCCGGTGGCCCCGGCAGATTCCGGTAAGGGTTACAGTCAGGCGCAAAAGATGGTGGGCAGGGCCTGTGGTGTTGTGGGTGTGCGCCCCGGCACCTATGTAGAGCCGCGCATGACCACCGTCGGTTCTCAGGACACCACCGGTGGCATGACCCGCGATGAGCTCAAAGAGCTGGCCTGTCTGGGTTTCTCTGCGGATCTGGTGATGCAATCCTTCTGTCATACTGCCGCCTATCCCAAGCCGGTGGATATTACACTGCAACATAGCCTGCCGGACTTTATGACCAACCGTGCCGGGGTCTCCCTGCGCCCAGGCGATGGGGTTATCCACTCCTGGCTGAATCGTATGTTGCTGCCCGATACGGTCGGTACCGGTGGCGATTCCCATACCCGTTTCCCCATCGGTATCAGTTTCCCTGCCGGTTCCGGTCTGGTGGCCTTCGGTGCCGCACTGGGTGTGATGCCGCTGGATATGCCTGAGTCGGTATTGGTACGTTTTAAGGGCGAGATGCAGCCGGGCATTACCCTGCGTGATCTGGTCAATGCGATCCCCTATGTGGCCATTCAAAAGGGACTTCTAACGGTAGAGAAGGCGGGTAAGAAGAACGTCTACTCCGGTCGTATCCTTGAGATCGAGGGCTTGCCGGATCTGAAGGTGGAACAGGCCTTTGAATTGTCCGATGCCTCGGCCGAACGCTCGGCGGCCGGTTGTAGCGTCAAGCTGAACAAAGAACCCATCATCGAATATCTCACCTCCAACATCACCCTGTTGAAGTGGATGATCGCCGAAGGATATGCAGACCCGCGTACCCTGCAACGTCGTATCGAGGCGATGCAGGCCTGGTTGGAGAATCCAGAGCTGATAGAGGCCGACAGCGATGCTGAATATGCCGAGGTGATCGAGATCGATCTAAATCAGATCACGGAACCGCTGTTGGCCTGCCCCAACGATCCAGATGACGTCAAACCCCTGTCCGCAGTGGCCGGAGTCCATGTGGACGAGGTCTTTATCGGATCATGTATGACCAACATCGGCCACTACCGCGCCGCCGGTAAGGTACTGGAAACGGTGGCCAACGTGCCCACCCGTCTGTGGGTGGTACCACCGACCAAGATGGACGAGCATCAGCTCACCGAAGAAGGGTACTACTCCATCTTTGGCAGAGCCGGTGCGCGTACCGAGGTCCCCGGTTGTTCCCTCTGTATGGGGAACCAGGCTCGCGTGGCCGATGGTGCTACGGTGGTGTCGACCTCTACACGAAACTTCCCCAATCGCATGGGTAAAGATTCGCAGGTTTATCTGAGTTCTGCCGAGCTGGCAGCCGTGGCGGCGAAGCTGGGCAGGCTGCCCTCCGTGGCCGAGTACATGGAGGCGGTGAAGGGCATAGAACCCATGGCCGATGAAATCTACCGCTATCTCAACTTCCATGAGATCGAGGAGTATCAGAAGATTGCCGACAAGGTGATCCCTATCATGGCGGAATAACAGAGCGCTAATGGTAAAAAGGCCCGGGTTATTATCTGGGCCTTTTTGTATCATCGGCATACTGTCATCGATAGGATATAGTAGTTAATGCCAAACGAGAGATCAGAATCCAGGTGAGACCCATGTTCGACTTTTTGAAAAAAAATGCCTCCAGTACCCCCATAGAACAGCTTAAGGCCCACTTGAAGAAGATGGCCTATGAGCTAACAGATTACGGCCAGGAGCTCGCGGAACAAAGGCTGAGTGACAACGAGAATCCGGTAAACTTATCCATACGCATTGCCTATACCACGATGGCCTATGATCTTAATCAGACCGGAGCAGGAGACACCGCCTTGCTCCGTTTCCGTCCCCAGGCGGCGGATATTCTGAATCTGCTAGAAGAGTACAAGCAACACGATCTGCTCAGTGAGCAAGATTGGCAAACAGCACAAGATATAATCATTGCCATTAATGCGATCAATGCACAGCAGCAAGCGACCGTTGAACAGGTATTAAGCGATCCTCTGTTTGGTAGTCAACGCTTGGCACGTAGTATTACGCGTTAGTTTTTTAATAACGAATGAGTGCTCATTTGTTAAGCAGTTGAAGATAGAAAGTCCTTTCCTTGCTCGTCCGTGCATTGTTTGATTCAAGGCCTATTATGCGCTCCATCCTGGCAGATAAAAATATTTCCCTCTCTATGTAATTGCACAATATAGATACGCATATTTTGCATAGTTTTGGCTAAGCGTAGGGTTATCAGTAAGATAGAATTACTTTATAACGATAGTAATATGTTCTAACAAACTAAACTTATGATATACAAGAAAATACTTTTTTGTACCCAACATGCTCTTCGACTATAGATAGACAGTACCAGCCATGAAGAGGAGTAGTTAAATGGCCTATAAAACCCTTTCACTGTCACCACTGGATTCCAGTATGTCCTTTTGCCGCCCGAGCATGAGCTATTCAGAAGAGAAGGTCAGTCTGGATGCTCCAGCTGATACGGTAATGACCGACCTCACCAGGGTGAGTGCAGTAACGGCCAGTCCCATGTGCAGTATCGTTATGGCGCATGATCGCATGATCGCAAATGGCGTACGTATGCTGATTATTACCGATCAAAAAGATCATATCCTTGGTCTGGTAACGGATACGGATATTAATGGTGAAAAGCCCATGAGCTATATCCGTGAAGTAGGTGGCAGCCATGATGAGATCGTAACCCGTGACATCATGACACCGAAGGAAAAGCTCGAAGCAATGTCCATGAACGAGATCAAGAATTCAACGGTAGGTGATGTGGTCGAGACTCTGAAGAGCGTCGGTCGCCAGCATGCACTGGTAATGAATGAAGAGACCGGGCGTATTTGCGGTATCTTCTCTAGCAGCCAGATTATTCATCTGACCGGTAAGGAGATTGATCTTTCTGCCAAGTCGGGGGATTTTTCTGAGTTGCAGTCGGCGATTAGCTAGTTGTAGTTTTATTTGTTGGCTTAGATAAGCAATGAGGGAGAGGCCGGATTTATCCGGCCTTTTTTGTATTTTATTATATGTGTGCTTCGCACGGTGTTTTTGATGCGGTTCATTCGGCACGTACCC
>JAOUJT010000277.1 GCA_029883105.1 Gammaproteobacteria bacterium | reverse complement strand
AGGTGATGGTAAAGAAAGGCACCGTGGATAGCTCTATTCGTGTGGAGAGGGATCATCAGGTAGATGGTCTGTCCGGAGCAACACTAACCAGCCGCGGTGTTACCAATCTTATACGTTTCTGGCTGGGCAAGGATGGCTTTGCGCCGTTCCTGTCGAATCTGAAAGCAGGGGAGGCCTGATCATGTCTGTAGTAAGAACGGTTTTAATTGACCCGATCTTCCGCAACAACCCGATAGCATTGCAGATCCTCGGTGTCTGCTCTGCCCTGGCGGTGACCACCAGTTTAAAAGTCACTCTGGTTATGTGTCTGGCATTAACGGCAGTCACCGCCTTCTCGAATCTTTTTATCTCGCTGATTCGTCATCAGATCCCATCTAGCATACGCATCATCGTACAGATGACCATTATTGCCTCACTGGTTATCGTCGTGGATCAGATCCTTAAGGCCTATGCCTTTGATATCTCCCGACAGCTGTCGGTATTTGTTGGACTGATTATCACCAACTGTATCGTTATGGGTCGTGCCGAGGCTTATGCCATGGCCAATCCACCGGGGATGAGTTTCCTCGATGGTATCGGTAACGGCCTGGGTTATTCCGTGGTGCTGATCTTTGTCGCAGTGATTCGTGAACTATTTGGTGCCGGCAAGTTTTATGGCATCGAGATCCTGCCGCTGGTAAATGATGGCGGTTGGTATGTGCCCAATGGTCTGTTGTTACTACCACCCAGTGCCTTCTTTGTGATCGCCCTGTTTGTCTGGTTGTTGCGCACGGTAAAGAAAGATCAGGTAGAAGAGCCAGAATTTAAAATGGCGAAGCATGTGAAAAGGGATGCCGTGTAATGGATGATTTAATCAGTCTGTTTGTTCGTGCTGTGTTCGTTGAGAACATGGCTCTGGCCTTCTTCCTTGGCATGTGTACCTTTTTGGCGCTGTCTAAAAAGGTCGAGACTGCCATCGGTCTGGGTATCGCTGTGATCGTGGTGCAGGTTATTACCGTACCGGTCAACAATCTGCTGTTCAACTATGTGTTGAATGAGGGCGCTCTGGCCTGGGCCGGTTATCCCGATGTGGATCTGAGTTTCCTGGGCTTGCTGAGTTACATCGGAGTGATCGCCGCCATCGTACAGATCCTGGAGATGTTCCTGGATAAATACGTGCCTTCCTTGTACAACGCACTGGGTGTGTTTCTGCCTCTGATCACGGTGAACTGCGCCATCCTTGGTGCCTCGCTGTTTATGGTGGAACGTGACTATACCTTCGTCGAATCCACCGTCTATGGCATCGGAGCCGGGGTTGGCTGGGCGTTGGCAATTATGGCCCTGGCCGGTATACGCGAAAAGCTTAAATACAGCGATGTACCCAAGGGGCTGGAAGGCCTGGGTATTACTTTTGTTACCGTTGGTTTGATGTCACTGGGCTTTATGTCCTTCTCTGGCGTTAGCTTGTAATCGGGGATAGAAAGAAATGAGTACTGAAATCATTCTGGGTGTGGTGATGTTTACAGTCATCGTCTTTGCACTGGTGGCGGTGATTTTGTTGGCCAGGGCAAAATTGGTAAGCACCGGCAATGTACGTATCGAAATTAATCATGATGATGAAAAGAGTTTGTCCATCCCTGCCGGTGGCAAGTTATTGCAGACCCTGGCCGATGCGAAGATCTTTCTCTCTTCTGCCTGTGGTGGTGGCGGTACCTGTGGTCAGTGCCGCTGCAAGGTAAAGAGCGGTGGCGGTTCCATGTTACCAACGGAGGAGAGCTTTTTTACCAAGGGCCAGGCGCGTGAAGGTTACCGCCTTGCCTGTCAGGTAGCGGTCAAGCAGGATATGGAGATCGAAGTTCCTGCCGAGTTCTTTGGCGTGAAGAAGTGGGAGTGCACCGTTGAGTCCAATGATAACGTGGCCACCTTTATTAAAGAACTGACCCTGCGCTTGCCGGAAGGTGAAGACGTCAACTTCCGTGCCGGTGACTATGTGCAGTTGGAAGCACCACCGCATCATGTTAAATACGGTGACTTTGACATCGAAGAGCAATACCGTGGCGACTGGGAACAGTTTGGTCTGTTTAATATTGAATCCAGAGTCAGCCAGCCGGTGGTTCGTGCCTACTCGATGGCCAACTATCCGGACGAAAAGGGTATCGTTAAGTTCAATATACGTATCGCTACGCCGCCTGCCGGCAGTGATCACGAGCCGGGGCAGATGTCTTCTTATATCTTTAATCTCAAGCCCGGTGACAAGATGACCGTTTACGGTCCCTTTGGTGAGTTCTTTGCCAAGGAGACCGAGGCGGAGATGGTCTTTATCGGAGGGGGGGCCGGCATGGCACCCATGCGCTCACACATCTTTGATCAGCTCAAACGCCTGAATAGTAAACGCAAGATCAGCTTCTGGTACGGTGCCCGCTCTTTGCGCGAAACATTTTATATGGACGAATACAATCAACTGCAAGCGGCGAATGATAACTTCCACTGGAATCTGGCACTGTCAGATCCGCAGCCGGAAGATCACTGGGATGGTAAAACAGGCTACATTCATAATGTACTATACGAACAGTATCTGAAAGACCACGAAGCCCCGGAAGATTGTGAGTACTACATGTGTGGGCCACCAATGATGAATGATGCTGTGATCTCCATGCTCAAGGATCTGGGTGTACAGGATGAGAATATTCTGCTTGATGACTTTGGTGGTTAATCGATGCGAGTCCCGACTGTGATGTTGTCGCGCAGCATCAGGCCCATGTGGTTAATGGGCATTATGTTGCTGACCCTTTCGGGTTGTTCGGATACCGATACCGTTGCGGAGGCTGGCTTACACTCCTTCCACGGCCCAACCATGGGTACTCGTTACAACATCACCTATGTGCAGACATTGGCTCCAGCCTCCTTATCAGAATTACAGGCTGGAGTAGATACTGTACTGGCGGAATTAAATCAGTCTATGTCGACCTATATAGCTGATTCAGAATTAAATCGTTTTAATGATCATGCGGTAAATGAGTGGATGACGGTATCTGCCCCCCTGTTCAGCGTGATTGAACAGGCACAGGAGATTAGTCGACTGTCTGCCGGAGCCTTCGATATTAGCGTGGGCCCTCTCGTCGACCTGTGGGGTTTCGGACCAACGCCTGGTGAGGATAAGATTCCGTCAGCACGACAATTGTCCGCAGTCAAAAACAGCATGGGTTATCAAGCCATAGAGCTGGACAAGAGACAGCGGCGAATACGTAAGACCTCAGCGCGTCGTCTGGATCTGTCTGCCATTGCAAAGGGCTATGCTACCGACATGGTGGCTGAGTATCTGGAGCGTCAGGGCATCGACGCTTATCTGGTGGAAGTTGGCGGTGAAGTTAGATTAAAGGGTAAAAAGCCCAATGGTGATAACTGGCGTATAGCCATAGAAACACCTGTGAGTGGTCAGCGTGAAGCACAAAGGATCGTCTCACTCAGCAACATATCTATTGCCACCTCAGGAGACTATCGAAATTATTTTGAGATTGATGGTCAGCGTTACTCGCATACTATCGATCCCGCTAGTGGCTATCCGATCCAGCATAAACTGGTATCGGTAACGGTGATAACGGAGCATTGCATCGAAGCCGATGGCTATGCAACCGCGATGCTGGTTATGGGCACCGAGAAGTCTCTCGCTCTGGCGGAGAAACTGAATATGGCTGTTTTCCTGATTGAAAAAACGGAACAGGGCTTTGTTGAACATAAAAGCGCTGCCTTTTCATCCTACACAAAGGAACCGTAACATGGGT
>JAOUJT010000276.1 GCA_029883105.1 Gammaproteobacteria bacterium | reverse complement strand
ATTCATGGTATTCCAATGATCCATGTCGATTTCATCGACACTGCCATCGAAATCCTGTATTTCAACGGTGCGATTCTTTTCATCTAGAGCGATAACTTCGAACACATTGGCCATATGGACTTCTTGATACCAGTCTCCAATGACGGGTCGGGTAAATGTGGGCATGAGTCCCCCTGAGCGATGGACAGATAAATCATGGTTACTGAAACGAGTGTAGAACAATGTCGCGGAAATGACATAAGGGTTCACGATTCAAGGAGCAGTGACGCGGGGCCGGGGATGGTTGGCACCATCCCCTAAAAATGTATCAGGCGGGTAGTACCTTTTTGAATGGTTTTACGCTTACTTTTTCATAGACGCCGGCATCCATGTAGGGGTCGGCATTGGCCCACGCTTGTGCTTCGCTCAGCGAATCAAACTCTGCAACGATCAGACTGCCGGTAAAACCGGCTTCGCCAGGATCTTCACTTTCGATGGCCGGGTTGGGACCCGCAAGGACGATGCGTCCTTGTTCCTGCATGGCCTTTAGTCGTTCGATATGTGCGGGTCGTGCCTGTAGTCGTTTTTCCAGACTGTTGTCTATGTCTTCGCCGACAATCATAAATAACATAGGTTTATTCCTTCTCGTTCTCTTTTTCGGTTTCGATATAAGGGTTGAGCAGTATCATTTGCATGATGATAAAGGCAAAGGTCAAGCCGATGGTGCCAAAAAGTTTGAAGTTTACCCAGGTGGCCTCGTCGAAGTTGTACATGATGTAAAGATTGATAAACCCGATGGTGGTAAAGAAGATCACCCAACTCATATTGACCTGCGACCAGACATCCTTTTTCAGGGTGATGGTTTTGTACATACGTTGGGTGAGGTTTTTCGAGCCGATAAACTGGCTGCCGAGAAAGGCCAGGGCAAACAGCCAGTTGATGATGGAGACCTTCCACTGGATGTAGATGGGATCCTTTAATATCAAGGTGGCAGTACCAAAGATGCTCACCAGTACCAGGGTGATGATGTGCATCTTTTCCAGCTTGCGGTGTTTGTACCACGTATAACCCATCTGCACGATGGTGGCCATCATGAGGGCGCCAGTGGCAACGATAATGCCATGGGTTTTGTAGGCGATAAAAAACAGTAGTACTGGAAACAGGTCAAACAGGAATTTCATCCCTATACCTCATTGGTTTGGTGATTTGTTTATGTTGTCGCATTCTATCGCAACCGACGACGGTTTTCGTATCTGTTTGTTGCACAAATGGGGTAAAATGCGCGAATGCCTATACGCGTAGACCTGCACACCCACTCCATTGCCTCCGATGGCACCCTGTCGCCCACCCAACTGGTTGAATACGCCGCCAGACAGGGGGTGGAGATGCTGGCGCTGACGGATCACGATGAGACGGCAGGCATTGCCGAGGCCAGTGAGGTGGCAGCACAACATGGCATCCAGCTGATACCGGGGCTGGAGTTGTCGGTCACCTGGAATGGTGCCACGGTACATATCGTCGGGCTGAATATCGATGCAGAGAACCCTGTACTACAGGCCGGTCTGCAGAGCTTGCGAGAGTTTCGTCACTGGCGCGCCGAGGAGATAGGTCGAAGGTTGGAGAAAAAGGGCATCGGCGGGGCCTACGAGGCTGCCTGTGAGAAGGCCCAGGGCAGTATTCTTAGTCGTACCCACTTTGCCCATTTCCTGGTCGAGGCCGGTCACGCAAAAAATGTGCGTGATGTGTTTAAGAAATTTTTGGTTCAGGGCAAGCCTGGTCATGTACCGGGGCAGTGGGCGGGTTTGGAAGAGGGGCTGTCCTGGATACAAGGTGCTGGCGGCCATGCGGTGATTGCCCACCCGGCCCGTTATCGTATGACCAATACCCGTTTGCGTAGGCTGATCGGTGAGTTCAAAGGCTTTGGTGGCGAGGCCATTGAGGTGATCTCCGGTAGTCATAGTCGTGATGATGCCATGTTGATGGCTCGTTATGCGCAACAATTTGAGTTGGCGGCTTCCAGTGGCTCGGACTATCATGGCCCGGAAAACCCCTGGATCGAACTGGGCGCCTTGCCTGAACTGCCCGATGGCTGTGAGCCGGTGTGGTCAAAATGGGCTGCTCAGTAAGTTATTCCTCAACAACAATAACCACGCGAAGTAGGGCCAGCATGAGCCAGTTTTTCCAGATACACCCCGAGAATCCCCAGGCACGCTTGATCAGGCAGGCGGCAGACATCTTTCGTTCCGGTGGCGTGGTGGTCTATCCCACGGATTCCGGTTATGCCTTGGGTTGTCATATCGGTGACAAGAATGCCCTTGAGCGTATCCGCACTATCCGTAAACTGGACGACAAGCACCACTTTACTCTGGTGTGCAGTAATCTGGCGCAGGCATCCATCTATGCCAAGATCGACAATACTGCCTATCGCCTGATCAAATCTCTCACCCCAGGTGCCTATACCTTCATTCTGCCGGCCACACGCGAGGTGCCGCGCCGCTTGCAACATGTGAAACGCAAGACCATCGGTCTGCGCATCCCGCACAACCAGATCGCACAGGATTTGGTTTCCGATATGGATGAACCTCTGATGAGTGTCAGTCTGATCATGCCAGGTGACGATTTTCCCCTTTCGGATCCCTATGACATACGTGACCAGCTGGAGCATGCGGTGGACCTGATCATCGATGGCGGATATTGCGGCATTGAGGCCACCAGCGTGGTGGACCTGGAGGATGAGGTACCGGTGGTGATACGCCGTGGTGCCGGTGATACCTCGGTCTTCGATCTGGCCTGATCCTGCCAGTCTAAACAGGTATACTTGCCCCATGTCAGAAACCCTTATTCAGACCCTAGCCGTTGTTGCCCTCCCTCTGTTGTTTGCTATCACCGTTCATGAGGTAGGGCATGGCTGGATGGCCAACCGCCTGGGTGATCCAACGGCGAAGATGCTTGGGCGCTTAACCCTGAATCCTTTGAAGCATATCGATCCGATCGGTACCGTGGTCTTCCCGGTCGCGATGCTGCTCATGTCCTCACTGGCCGGTGGCGCACCGTTTCTGTTTGGTTGGGCCAAACCGGTACCTATTACGGTGGAGAATCTTAAAGGTGGACGTCGTGATATGGCACTGGTGGCGGTAGCCGGTCCGGCGACAAACCTGATCATGGCCCTTATCTGGGCCGGCATCGGCAGTCTGGTGGCACACCTCTATGGCGGTGGTGACGCCGGATTTGCTACACCACTGCTCTATATGGCCGGTTATGGCATCTTTATCAATATGGTGCTGATGGTACTTAACCTGCTACCGATCCCGCCTCTGGATGGCGGTCGGATACTGGAATCCCTGCTACCGGGACCACTGGCCTGGAAACTTAGCCGGCTGGAACCCTATGGCATGTATATTATTTTGGCCATGATATTAATGGGTGGCTGGGAGTTGTTTATGCAGCCCCTGATCAGCACCTTTACCGGTGTGATCCTGGCAATATTTGGCATGAACAGTTAATCATTAGGAGTTAGATCTTGAATTCGGTTTCCAAACAACACCAACGAGTCCTCTCAGGCATGCGTACCACCGGTCGTCTGCATCTGGGTCATTACCACGGTGTGTTGAAGAATTGGGTACAGTTGCAGCACGAGTATGAGTGCTTTTTCTTTGCTGCCGATTGGCATGCACTAACGACCGAATATGAAAATCCTCGCGATATTCAGCAACATGCCCTGGATATGGTGGTGGACTGGCTGGCGGCGGGGGTGAATCCCGGTTCGGCGAAGATCTTTGTCCAGTCGATGGT
>JAOUJT010000275.1 GCA_029883105.1 Gammaproteobacteria bacterium | reverse complement strand
TCACTACCGCCCCAACCATAGGCTGTGGGTAACAGCCCCATAATCGTCGTCGCTGCGGTGAGCAATACCGCACGCAGGCGACGTTTCCCAGCCTGCATGATCGCCTCGCGCATGGACATGCCCTCCTCCATGGCCCGCTGAATAAACACGACTAAAACCAGTGAGGCATTCACCACCACCCCCGTGAGTGCAACCATACCAAGCATGGCGAAGAAGGATAAGGGCATAGGTTTCCAGAGCAAATCATGCATAAAGAAACTGATTATAATTCCGATGGCACCGAACGGGATCGCCGTCATGACAATAATCGGATAACGGAAGTTATTAAATTGAACCGCCAGAATGATAAATATCGCAATCAGGGCAAAACCGAAGGAAAGTCCCAGGTCTCTAAAAGATTCACTATTCTTTTCCGCCTCACCGCCGTATTTAACAGTAACGCGATCTGAATATTTACCTACCCATTTCTCCTCATTATCGGCCACCAGCTTATTGAGTGCGGCACTGGTAATAATACTGGCATCGATATTTCCCACAACCGATATGATACGTATGCCATCTTTGTGGCGAATGGTGGAGAAGCCTCGCGTCTCCTCAAAGCTGGCAATTTTCGATAAAGGTATCAGCCCACCTCGAAGATTCGGGATCTCCAGTGAATACAATTGCTCCAGTTGGTGATTTCTGTCACTGGGGAAGCGTATTGCGACATCCACTTCTTCAGAACCACGACGAACCGTTGTGGCACGCAAGCCATCCACTGCAGCACGGATATGGATCGCAGCAGTTTGCAGGTTAACGCCGGCGTACGTCGCCAGGTCACGATTCAAGACAACGCGTATCTCTTCATCCCCACCCTGAATTGGTGACTCTATGGAGGTTATGCCCTTAATTGTCTTCAGGTAAGCCTCCAGACTTTCCGCTACCTTCATCGTTGCGACCTGATCCGTACTGGACAGTTGAGCTTCCAGTGCACGGCCCGTGGGTGGACCGGGTCGCAACTCACTAAATGATAGATCCAAAGCAGGATATAGTTTTGGTAATTCCTGTTGCAGTTTACGCATATCTTCCATGGCGTCATGATCGGGACGGCTTACTGCGGGGCTGTAAAGTACGCGTATTTGACCATAGCGAGGTCCACGCTGCAGATTGGGATCTCCTGACTGCATGGCAATCTGGCCGGAACCCAATATGGTATTTTCCAGGTTCGCCTCATCAATATATTTACGCATACTGAGGTCCAGATTCTTCAGATTTGTTCTCATCTCCTCAAGACTGGTACCAGGTTCAGCAACCACCTTAACCAGATATTGATCAACAGCAACCGCAGGAAAGAGTTGGAATGACATGCTGGTTTTCGCCAACATAAAACTGCCAAATAACAGCAGTAGTGACAACAACACGGCGATGTAACGATAGCTAATCGCCAATTCCAATAGCTCGGCGTACTTATCCTCCAGCCACACCAGCCAGGCGCGTTCCTTAGGATGTTTGTTTGGATTGGTCACCGAGGTCACATGACTGGGCAATATGAAGAAAGACTCTATCCACGACAGGGCCAACAACAATATGACGACAATCGGGATGGCGATAATAAACTTACCAATTTGACCAGACATAAACATCATCGGACCGAAGGCTGCAATGGTGGTTAATACGGTCGCCGTAACAGGCCCTATGAGTTCAGAGGCCCCCGTCACTGCTGCCTCACGTGGACTCATTCCCTGTTCCATATGGTAGGTAATATTTTCCCCAACGATGATGGCATCATCAACCAACATGCCGAGAACCATGATAAAGCCCATCATGGAGATCAGATTCAGGGTAATACCATTAATATGCAGGATAAACAGACCCAACAAGAAAACGATGGGCAAACCCCATGTGGTAGTTATGGCCACCGATGGGCGTAAAAACAGAATCAAAGCGATGAAAACCAAAAACACACCCACCATGGCATTATTGGTTAATACACCGAGGCGCATACGGGTAAAACGAGACATATCCTGAAAGGCATCCAAGCGAACATCGGCCCCATAGATAGCGGGTACCGTAGCGATATATTTTTTTACCGCATCGACTGTGGTAATAATATCCGCATCACTCTTCTTCATAACGATCATACTGATGGCAGTACGACCAGATACATCATAGTAACGTTGCGCTGTTTCTAGATCATCCGTTACCGTTGCAACATCTTTTAGCATCAGGTTTCCGCCACCGTCGGTGGATCTTAATACCAGATTCCCCACATCCTCAGGACTACGAAACTCACCAACAATACGCACAACCTTCTGCCCTTCAGGGGTATCCAGCTGACCGCCCGGGGCATTGATATTCCACTGTCGAAGCAGATTCTGGATATCACCAATAGAAACACGGTGTTCTGACAGCTTTTCTGGTTTTACCGTAATCCGAATCTCAGAACGACGAGGTCCCTGTACCGTAACGCGGGATATCCCCGGTATGGTTAACAGATCATCCTCTATACGATCTCCCAAACGTTTGATCTCAACATCTGTAGTCGGGGCAGACAGCGCCAACTGAATCACTGGAATAACGGAACTGTCTATCTCCAGAACGAAGGGATCAAACGGTAAATCTTCCGGCACGGCGGCACGATTTATAGCGAGCTGTACATCACTGGCGATACGACTGCGATTCGTAGCATTGGGATCCAGTGTCAGATTGATATTTGTAGAACCAGGGAAGGCGACAGAATTTATTTCATCGATACCCGTCAGCGCCTTCAGTTCCTGCTCGATGGGTGTGATCACCAGATCTTCTATCTCTTCGGGTGTTGCACCGGGATAATTGACCGTAACCATGATCTGATCCATCTGCACGTTTGGAAATGCCTCTCGATTCATATCCCACGCGGCATAAAGTCCCAGTAAAACAATGGCCACTGAGAGCATGTTTATCAACAGATCTCTTTCAACAAAAAAACGGATTATTGCAGTCATGTTTTTTATTCCTTATTCCTGCTCACGGCATGCCAAAATGTTCCACGCATAAGCTTTAATTGTGCCAGGCGTTTTGCCAGTTCGATCTGCTGTTGCTGCAAGCTGAATTCTCCAAAGGCCAGTTCACCCTCAGCTATAATCATTTGACTGGTGTCTGCTCTACCGCGTTGATAACGTTGCTTCACCTCCTGGTAACGCTCCTGCTCCAGCTTTAAACGACTGTGTGAATACCTGAGCGCCTTTTCAGAGCTGGCCAGCTCCGCCAGCAGTGCAGAGAGGTTGTAGCGGATATCATCCTTTAACTGACGGATAGTATCCTCGGCAATATCATGATCGATGCGCGCCTGGTATAGCCTGGCATCGAAACCGGATTTATCCATCGGTAATTGATATTCAAACATGAGGCCATAGGATGTGCCAGATTCATTACTACCAGCACTCGTGTTGCGTGTCCTGCTTCCGACCGAGGTAATAATATCAAACTTGCTTTTGCGATCACTCTTTGCTTTTTCAATCGCCGCCTCGGCCATCATCTTTTGCGCATAATTTTGTTTTAAGGTCGGACTATATTGCTCGATGTCGGCACTCAGGGTATGAACATCCATTTTTTCCAAGGCAGGTGTTTCGACACGCAAGACAAATTCATTGTCCCAGCTTGTTCCCATCAAACGATTCAGTGAGGTACGCTGTCTGGACCACATCCGGTTGATGCTTTCCAGCTCCAACCTTGCTGCACGTAACTGGGCATTGCTTTGTAGGAGTTCACGTTCATCAACCAGACCCAGGTGCTTGTTCTTTTGCATGAACGCCAACAGTG
>JAOUJT010000046.1 GCA_029883105.1 Gammaproteobacteria bacterium | reverse complement strand
CGACCTGGAAACCCGACAGTTCATGATAATACTGATTTTGGTAACTCAATCGAGGGTGAACATGGTATCAAATTTGGCGATTTCCAGAATGTCGCGGATAGTAGGGTTCGCTTGAGTAATAACAATATTATCCGATTCGTTGCAGACATGCTCTTTTAACAGTAAAAGCATACCAAGGGCCGAGCTGTCCATGTAGTCGGCCCTGGCCAGGTTTATGATAAATTTGTAACTGGCAGGGTTTTCCACGCTGTCTTTATAAGCATTGCGGAACTCACGGTGCATCGAGGCATTAAATTGACCAGAAATGTCGATGGTCACAGTCTTGTGTTCTTCAGAAACCGTTGTATTAATAGTCATACTAACCTGCTTTGCTCTCGCTCTCGAATAATTTCATTATACGTCGATATTCTCATTATAAGGTAGCCGATCTTATCGCAGCATAAGTCCCATGCGGGAGGCCGCTCAGACACAAGTAATTACAATTGTCTGATGGCGGTACTTAGTACAACGACTATAGCATAGCTCGGGATACTTTTGCCGTCCTGGCAAGCTATCTATGTATCGCGCTGGATGAGAGGTTTTTTGCTGCATGCAAGCCGGCCTGCGCTTATTACTCCCGAAAGTACTGACTTCCTGAGCAAACTTATCGTCTGTCAGGGGAGGCTTGATGGCATACAGGCAGGTTATCCGGGTACTGCATAGATAACATATGCATAAAAATACCCAGAATCTTCAGTTTAGTCTGATAGTCATCCCGGGTATCCTTGACCGCCGGCCTGCAGAGTACTCAAGGCATTGAATATCTCACTAAGTACGATTTGAGTCCTTGCTGCTGAGAGAGAGTAACATCGACTCCATACGTTCTAATCGCTGCTCCATGAGTTCTGAATGCGTCCGCAGCCAATGAACCTCTCCGGCTTCCCCCAGTCCTTCTTCCTGATTGTACTTTTCGTGCTCGCGTTGCAAAACGTCCAGAACAATGCCGATCATCATATTTAAAAAGACGAATGCGGTTAAGAATATGAATGTCAGGTAATAGATCCAGCTAAATGCATATATCTCCATGGTTTCATACATCACATCTGTCCAGTCCTCGAATGTGGCGACTCGGAACAAGGTAAGCATAGAGATACTAATATTGTCCCATAGTACCGGATTAATGTTTTCAAACAAAAAACTGCCGATGGCGGCGTAGATATAAAAGATGATGAACATTAATAGCACCACATAACCCATACGTGGGATGGCTATAATCAGGGCATTCATGAGTATGCGTAATTCAGGGATGATTGAAATCAGACGCAAGACCCTGAAAATGCGGAGAAGGCGGGCTAGCAAAGCCATTTCTGATTCATTTATGGGTAACAGGCTGACAGTAACAATAATAAAGTCGAAAACATTCCACCCACTTTTAAAAAAGTTGCGAAATTTTTCTTCCGCAGCCATGCGGATGATAACCTCAAATAAAAAAATCAGCGTGACCGCAATGTCGAGAATGTGAATGATCTGTTCGACGCGAGAGTCGATGGCGTAGGTCTTTGCTCCGATGAGTAAGGCGGAGAGTATAATGATGCTGATTACAAAAAACTCAAAGGTTTTATTGCTGCGTATGTGGAGAAACATCTGTTTCAAGCTGCCGGCAGTAGCCATGTAAATACACACCTTGTACGAAATGAAAGCACGCAATTATAGCCATATCTGCCGATGAGTTATAGCTATGTGTTGGTGATTTCTCGTACACGGGCCTCCAGTACCAGGCGGGCCTGTTCTGGTCGCTCAGTCAATAACCAGTGATCTGCTTCGATGATATCAACATTGTGATCAGGAAAAAGCTCGATACTACTCAGATTGTCCTCATAATTACTGACACTGGCACCTGATGAGAGCAAGACTCGAACCGGACACAGAACGTTCTCCTGTGGACATATTGAGGCGACTACCGATAGCAGATCCTGTAAGTAGCTGGAGAGAGGTATATGTTTTAGATCTGCACTGGGCGACATATATAAATCAGATATGCTCAAATGCGGATTTGCCGCGAGGTATGCCCGGGTATCAACATCAAGCTGATATAGATCACGGTGTGAATAATGCTTACGATGCAGGCCCAGGGTATTGAACAGAAGAATAATCTGCAGCACGGCCCAGGCAGGCCATTTTAATCTTTGAACCAGTTTCAATTGACCATGTAGATTAGAGGGGAAAACCGGGTCAATCAGTATGATACCCTGACACTTATCAGCATAGGTGCAGGCAAAGTCCTGGGCGATTTGGGCCCCCATACTGTGGCCAATAAATAGCAGGCTTGATATGGCCTCATGTTTTAAGAAGTCATTGATATCCTGTAACCAGTCCGTGCGTTTATAGCGGCCCAGAAACAGTGAGTTTTGCCGACCACGTAGATCCATGCGATAGATATTACAGGTTTGATGCAGCTGGGTATGGGCAATAAACTCACTCCAGCGAGTCGCATTACTGGCCATTCCGTGCAATAACAGTACAGAAGGGGCGTTAGTCTTAGTCGTTTGTGGACCAAAATAGCCAATTTGTGTGCCATCTTGGGCAAAAAAGGAACGAGTGACTTCCATAGAACTCATGCTATCTACTATATATGTACATATTAGTAATCGTAAAGTGAATACAGGACAAGTTAATTCTTCTCAGGGGTTGTTATGGGATTTGTAAGGGTTAAAAAAGGTGAACTGAAGATAGGCGAGTCTTTGGCGTGGTCCGTTTATCGTGAAGACGGTACCTTGTTATTACAAAAAGGGCATGAAATGGAGAGTCAGCATCAGATTGATATGCTGATCGATTTGGGTTTTCATCAGGAAGGAAAAGCCGATCGCCTGGAAGTTTTATTAAAAAAGAAGATTGATGATCCCTTTGTATATACAGAAGAGCTACATCAGCAACTCATATCCTTACTGAAGAACCTTACTCTACCGACGGCTGATGGAGGAAAGCGATTACAGTATGTGGTGAAATTGTTGGTTCGCATGTGTGAAGAGTACTCAGATGCCATGATCGCTGAGGTTCATCGCTTGGATATCAAACCATATTCCATCACTCACTCACTGCATACCGCAATACTTTCGGCTTTATTGGCGTTGCATTGCGGAATTAAAGACACCTCTTTGCAACGCATCGTCAGTGCTGCGCTGACTGCAAATCTGGGTATGCTGGACCTTCAGGATAGCCTGGAGAACTATATGGGAGAACTGACCGATGAGCAGCGAGAGAAGATCAATGCTCACCCAGATGCCTCGGCAGTGATTCTGCAGGCAAATGTTACGGATGATGAACAATGGTTGGCGATGGTCGCACAACATCATGAGAACCTTGATGCCAGCGGGTATCCGAATGGATTACAGGGTGAGCAGATACTCACTGGGGCCAGAATAATCGCCATAGCAGATCGTTATAGCGCCATGGTGAGCAAGCATGTCTATCACAAACAGATGAGAGCCAGTGCGGTGTTAAAATTGTTCTTTCAGGACAAGGGTTCTACGCTGGATGAGGATTTATGTCTGAAGTTCATTCATCTTATGGGGGTGTTCCCCCCCGGCAGTTTTGTGCAATTGGAGAATAGTGAATGTGCAATCGTAACGGCCCACAGTCACAATAAAAACCAACACTGGCCACTGGTTAGTAGTTATAAGGGAATGGATGGACATTTTTATATCAGCCCCTTGAAGCGAGATACCAACCTATCGCAGTACAAGATAAAGTGCATGATAGACAATGAACAAATTCCATTCAGTAATTCATCTATTTGGGGATATGATGATCTTTAAATATCAAATACGTAACTAAACAGTAAAGTCTATTTGTGGAATAATTATTGTTTTTCCTTCGGCATCCAAGTATTTGCTCATATGATACAATGGAACTGTTGGAAGCGAGCCCAAAAATAGTACGCCGAATCCTTCCAGTCCCATGGCCAATAATCTGTGAGCGCCAGTTTCATCCTTCTCCAAGATCTGCAAACAATTGAAAATATCCTGGTCACTGATGGGATTGTTGTGATGTGAATATTTCTCTCCTGTCCTTGCCTGCATCTGTTCAGTTTTATATCTATTCAGATTAATATCCAGTTCAAGAGAGATGCAGGTTTGTGGTAAATCCAGATAGTTACTATCCATTTGGATATATAACGGTGCCAAGATCTCTTGCATATCCGTTTCTGTCGACAGTGGCATGTATTGCTTCCACAGAGCAGACAGTTTTATCTCTGCATCGAGGCGCATAGTGGTCTTGTTTTCCGATGTGACGTGTAGCGGTAGTGGCAGCGTAACGGCCGTGCTGTCAAAATGCGAGTGGGGATATTGGATGGGCAAAAGTATATCTTGCAATAATTCAGCAAGATGCTGCCACATTTTAGCGGTGGTCGTTTGTGTGTTCAGCTGTTTATTTAACTCTGCCAATGACATTACCAGCGGATCTACGCCGGTTAGTCGTTTAAGCAAGATAGATATCAGAGTGATGGTCAATTCATCGATGGCTAAGCGTGTCTCATCCGGGGCAGAATTACTTCGCTTGTCCTTTTGGGACTTTATCGTTGGCGAGCGCTGTGATGGGGGGGTAGCATGGTGCTGAATACGTAGTCGTTCCTGCTGGTGTCGGAACTCAGCATAGTAATATTGGTTGCGCATCTCTGCACTGGAGGAAACAATTCGCATGAGCCTGTCCGAAAGCAACTTCCCTTGGGAAACTTAGCGGACAGTTTGATGGATATTTAAGCAGAAAATTAAACAAACCGGGCCGTGATGAAACTTCGGCCCGTAGCTGCAGCGTTGAGTGAAAGCCTATTCGGGCAGTTTGTTGCGTAATTCGTCACGATCAAACCACCACGAATCTTCGACGATGGCGCCGATCACCAGGCTTAGACGAGGGAGAAACACTGCGGGATCACGCAATTCCAATTTATCCAGCCATACATCCATACCAACCTGGGTCTTGACCTGACTGTGGCGATCCGCAACACGGCTAATGAGATTGGTGGCTAAAAAACTGATGCTGTCGTGTTGTTCATCACTGGCGCGTATGTCGATAATGTACTTGGCCGTCACTGCTGCCAGAGCGGCACCATCGGCACTGGGCTGGGTTTCATCCACCAGGTGATCCAGCATTGTGTAGCTTAATTCGGGATTCACCGGGAAGGTTACCGCCAGCCAGATACCCATGCCCAGAGCCGGTATTGAGGCCGGCTGCTCGGTTTGATAGAGCACATTACAGGCCTCTACGGCGTCCTGCCAGGATTCTAGTTCCATGGCGGTATTGAATGCATCACGGGCCAGACCCCAGGCCTCTTCACCACGGTTCAAGGCAACCAGAGATTCGGCGGTGTCCAACTTTACATGTGCGCGCTCAAGGGGCGTGGCATCATCGGCCAGTTCACGCAGACGAACGCGGTTATATTCCAGTTGGCGTGTTAGCTCTTCACGTTCTTCATTGGCAGTTTCGGCACTGATGCCGGCCATTTTTCCGACGTTACCAAACATATCCACATCAATTTCGCTTTCACTCATGGCTACTGTCTTCGCATTAATTCTAAAAGCAGGGATTTTAATGGATCTCCGGGTAAAAACATACCTTTTCGCTGGGAGATTGACTGAACTGATCAGGTATATCGATACCGGTGTATGCCTCACTTATTGATCAATATGTTATCTATATAGCTAAATCAATGATATAGCAGCATTATTTTCGGGTTGCTTTGATATACTCTGAGCACTCGGATGCCGCAACAACAGTATGAATATAGTGACTAACAACAGACAAGAAAAGGACAACAAATACATCTATCTGGAGCAGATACGGCACCTCTATGCCAATGCAGTGCTCGGGTTGCTCACCACATTGATTAACTCACTGATTCTGGTCGTGGTTTTGTGGCAGGTAGTTGAGCATGCACGTCTGTTACTGTGGATAGGGATGTTGTGGGGCTTAACCATCTTGCGTTATGTGCTCATCTATAGGCATCGACTGGCACAGACAAGAGACGATTATTCTGCGTCTGTCTGGGCAAAACTGTTTATCTTGGCAATGGCACTATCCGGTCTAAGCTGGGGCAGTGTGGCATTGATTGCCTTTCCTGCCATGGATGCTGAATATCAGATCTTTATTGCTTTTGTCGTCGGCGGTATGGTGGCTGGGGCCTCCAGTAGTATGCACTCTCTGTTCAAGGCGGTGATGGCATTTAATATAATAGCGATGTTGCCACTCGTAGGCCGTTTTGTTTATGAAGGTTCACAGATACAGTATGCAATGGCTGTAATGCTATTGCTATTTCTTATCATGATGTTGGTATTTGCCCATCGTGGCTACGAGATGTTTATTGCGACGCTGAATTTGCGCTATGAAAAAAATATCTTGCAGGACGACTACCATCGTACCTTGCATGAGGCGGAGCAGTTAACGAATCATCTGCAACGTGAAGTCAGTGACCGGGAAATGGCAGAAGCTTCGTTGCAGCAAAGTGAACTCCGTTTATGGTCAATCATTGACCATGCCCCCTTTGTTATTTATGCGCTGGATCATGAAGGACAATTTATTCTGTCGGAAGGTCTCGGCCTGATGGCTCAGGGACTAAAATCGGGTGAGCTGGTAGGTAAAAATTTCCGTAAGCAGATGCTGGCAGAGCCGGAGAGTATAAAAAATATCGAGCGTACTTTGGGCGGAGAAAAAGTCAGCTTTATACGTCAATATCAGGGATGCCTACTGGATGTTATCTGTACACCATTGTTCGGTGATAAGGGTACGGTGATCGGTGTTATTGGCATAGAAACCGATGTAACAGAAAAGCTCAAGATGGAGAATATTCGCAGGGATTTAATCTCTACGGTGAGTCATGAACTACGCACACCACTGACTTCTATTGTTGGTAGCTTGATACTAATCAAGTCTGGAACTCTGCAAGTGGAACAAAAAGAGGAACTGATAGAAACTGCACTTCGCAATAGTCAGCGTTTAATCCGCCTGGTTAATGATATTCTTGATGTAGATAAACTTTCATCCGGGAAAATGGTTTTTCAAATGACGGATCATTCGTTAGTAGATCTCTTAAATCAGGCCGTTGATGCAAACCAGAATTACGCTGATAAACTTTCAGTACACCTTAAATTTAGACAGCGTATTTCCGATATGACCATCAACGTTGATGATGAAAGGTTTTTACAGGTAATGGCGAACCTGGTATCTAATGCCATCAAATACTCACCGACTGATTCGGCAGTAGAAATCGACTTCAAAAAGGTGAGAAAAATCGAGACGCAGGATGAATCTGAAATCAGCAAGCCATATGTAGAAGTTTCTATAGTAGATCATGGTCCAGGTATTCCTCTTGAGCACCGTGCGACTATTTTTGAAAAATTCACACAGGTAGATGCGCAGATAAGCCCTGTACAAGGCGGCACTGGACTGGGTTTGAATATTGCCAAGTCTATTGTAGAAGAAATGGGAGGAGAGATTGGCTTTGAAGTGAATGAGATAGAGGGCTGGACCCGTTTCTTCTTTTTGTTACCCGTTGTAGATGTATCTAAAAACACCTCCCAGTTGGAATCTGATGGTATTAACAGAGCATCACAAAAATGATCTATATATCGTATCGATGCTAAAATTTACGAATTATTGATATAACTACGATAAAAACAGAAGAGCTAGATTAGCAATGAAACTTATTGAGATTATCGCTCCTGCAGAACACAGTACGACCATACAGGGTATAGCTGAGCATTTTGAGGTGCGGAATTTTACCCTGGGTGTGATCTCTGATGATGGCCGCATAACCTGTCGTATGTTGGTACAGGACGAGAAACGCCAACGGGTCATGGATGCCTTGCAAGGTGCTCTGACCACCATAGAAATGGCGCACATCATCGTTATACCCGTAGACGCGGCCTTACCGAGACTTGTTGCAGAAGAGGATGAGTCTGAAGAGAAACGTCAGGCCGCTACCCGTGAAGAGCTATATAGCGATGTGGCCAAGGGGTCACACCTGGATGGGAATTTTTTATTACTGGTATTTCTTTCTACGATTGTTGCGACTATCGGCTTGATCGAGAATAACGTTGCCGTGGTCATTGGAGCCATGGTTATTGCGCCCTTGCTGGGACCGAATATAGCACTGGCACTGGGTACCTCTTTGGGAGACAGCGAACTGATAGGTAAGGCGTTGAAGAGCCTGTCGAGTGGATTAATGTTTGCTATCGGCCTGGCCTGGTTGATGGCCATCCTCTGGCCTGTGGCCATGGACTCCCATGAACTGCTGTCGCGTACCACGGTAAAACTGGACAGCATCGCCCTGGCGCTGGCCTCTGGAGCGGCGGCGGTACTCTCCTTGACCACAGGCCTATCCAGTGTGCTGGTAGGTGTGATGGTGGCCGTGGCCCTGTTGCCACCAGCGGTGACCATTGGCCTGATGTTGGGTACCGGTCAGACGGCGTTAGCGGAAGGGGCAGCACTGCTGTTGGCGGTTAACGTCGTTAGCGTCAATCTGTCCGCCAAGCTGGTGTTGCTCTATCGTGGTATCAAACCGCGTACCTGGGGGGAAAAGAAAAAGGCCAAGCTGAATACAATCCTCTATCTGTTGTTTTGGTTTATCTCTCTAGCGGTGTTGGTGGTGGTGGTATACAGCAAGGGTGAAAAACTGCTGGGAGGATAGGTGGTGCAATATAGAGACGTCATTAAACAGCTCAAGGCCCAGGCCAACGTCGACAATGTTGCAGGGATGGCGCGTTTCGGCATCTCTACCGAAAGTACCCTCGGCGTCTCTATCCCCTTCCTTCGTCAACTTGCCAAACAGATTGGCACGGATCATCAACTTGCCCTCAAGCTGTGGGACGGCGGTATCCATGAGGCGCGCATACTGGCCAGTATGATCGCAGATAGAGCAGAGGTGAACAAGTCGATGATGGATCGATGGGCGGGTGATTTTGATTCCTGGGATGTGTGTGATCAGATCTGTAGCAACCTGTTTCGTCACACCCCTTATGCATGGGACAAAGCCGTGCAATGGAGTGGCCGTAAACCGGCGTTTGTAAAACGTGCCGGTTTTGTCTTGATGGCAGGGCTGGCGGTGGCGGATAAGCAGGTAGATGATAAGCGTTTTGTACCGTTTCTTGAGCTAATAGAATCCGCTGCGTCTGATGAGCGACACTTTGTGAAAAAGGCGGTCAGTTGGGCACTAAGACAGTTAGGCAAGCGCAGTCTCTATTTACATAAAAAGGCTGTAGCGGCGGCGAAACGGATCCAGAAGCAGGAGAGTAAAGCTGCGCAATGGGTGGCAAAAGATGCGCTCAACGAACTGAGTAGTGAGCGGTTATTGGCACGCTTAAGCTAGACAAATAAACATATATTGGTAAGGCCGGGATAGTCCTTATCTGCAGCACCGAAATTTTACCGTTCAGCATTTAATTACCTGCTGTTTTCGGGGAGAAGATAGAATTGATCAAAGGCAGACAGCTAGCCTCGATTACTGCCTTATTACGTTTTCTAAACTCTGTATTAGTAGCAGCATACCTTGACCGACGTCCCCAGTGGTTGGAAAGTGAAAGGACTCAATGAGTCAGTGGCTATGACAATGATGAACTGGTCGGTATTTGTGGTCTATTGAATAGGGCAAAATATCGTCCGTGTAAATATATAGAGTCAGACACTATGGTGATTCATTCCAAGCCTCTGTTTTCAGCGGCAGGGGCGCTATATTTATAGCGTCGATAGATGATTATCCGATTTCACAGGCTTGGTGGCCTGTTAACTAAACGGTTATCTGGCCAATATGGATGCGTAAATGTTTTGGAAAAAGAAAGACTATGAAACGATAATCTTCCACTATCAAAAGGTATTATAAAAATGAAAGCACTATGGAATGGTGTCGTGATAGCAGAAAGTAACGATACGGTGGTGGTTGAAGAAAACCATTATTTCCCAATATCATCGATAAACAACGATTATTTTATCCCCGGCGAAATCCATACCACTTGCGAGTGGAAAGGCGAAGCCAGTTATTACAGCTTGTCGGTCATAGGAAAGCTGAATGTGGATGCAGCTTGGTTTTATCCTCGCCCCAAGGCGGCGGCTCGTGAGATTAAAAACAGGATTGCCTTTTGGAAAGGTGTTGAGATAACAGACTAATATATCTACTTCATACCAAGGGCAAGTTTATCCCGTTGGCGTCGCATGCCAGTAAAGATAGCCTCGGCGATCTGTGGTGGAAATGACTCGGGCAATATTACTGAGACCCGTGTGATCACTTCATCGACCTGCGCCAGCATCTCGTGCATGATCTTTTCTGCCACCTTGGCGCTACTGATAAAATGTCGCCAGTGGATGCTATGCCAGTGATAGTGTCGATTCTGACCGCGCATGGCCATTTTCAGCTTTTGGCTTTGCAACTGGCCGGAGACCAGCATCGGGTGTGCCGACATAATATCGTACAAGGCTGTCAGTCGGTATCGATTATCGGCTTCGATGAAGATACTGAAATTCTTCGCATGGCCATCGATGCCTGCCAGCGGTACAAATAAAACGATACTCTGATAAAAGCTTTAGGGTACAGCTAAAGAGCATCGCTACAAAGTAGTCCGCGTGATGATTATCACACTACTGGTCAGATTTAACAAAATATTTGAATTTAGTGCTTTTATTCGTGGGGCACAGACAGTGATAATGGAATCGCTTAGCGATTTACTTATGGATGCCTTTTATGCCAGATTATATGGATAGCCTAGATGACGCGACATTACAGGCCCGTTTGCAGGACTTTAAGCAGATGGCAGATAAAGGCGGTATTTTAATCCTGCTGGCAGAGGCAGACAAAGACTGGGTTGAGCGTATACAGACGATAGCCGAAATCAGCGCGGTGCCGATGGTGGGAGCGATCTTTCCTGAAGTAATCGCCGACCATCGGTTTCACAAGAATGGCATGGTGATTGAGTACCTGCCGGTGATGTTAGAACATGTCATCATTCAACAAGAGGCGGGAAACAGTGCCCAGTGGATGGCCGCGAAGATAGCCGACTATGCGAAGAACTGTGGCGTCGGGCATGAAACCCTGTTTATGATCTTTGATTCCATGTTGCCCAATATTGCCAGCACTCTGGAACATCTCTATCTCCATCTTGGTGACCGTATTAATTACGCGGGTGTTAATGCGGGTAGTGAGACCTTTACTGCGATGCCTTGTCTGTTCGATCACTCTGGCACATACCAAAATGCAGTATTGACCCTGTATTTTAATTCCAATACGAAATCCTTCCTTGAGCATGGCTTTACCCAGCCAGAGAGCATCATTGCCGCGACCTCGTCTGAGGGGAACAAGATTTCCAGTATCGATTGGTGCCCAGCACTAGATGTCTATGCTGAGATGGCAGAGCAGCAATACCAGGTAGATATTAATAAAGAAAATTTTTACCAATATGCTTCTCACTACCCACTGGGGATCATACGTATGGACGGCAGCATTACCGTACGTATCCCGGTGGCCTTTGAAGAAGATGGTTCCATCTATTGTGTGGGCGAGGTGCCGCAGAATGCGATGTTGACCTTATTGAAAGCCAACTATCCGGACTTTGAATATACCGCGCGTCGTCTGGCAGAACAGCTAGACCCGCTGGAGACGGATAATATCCTGAGTTTCTATTGTGCCGGTCGACGTATGCAGTTGGAGGATAAAGCCCAGCTAGAATTGGATACGCTGAATAATTTACTGCCGGCGAAAATTCTATATGGGGCACTCTCTCTGGGTGAGATCGGCAGTTTGACTCCCGGCGGTTACCCGCTTTTTCATAATGCCACTCTGGTAACTATAGCGTTGTTCGATAAATGAACCGCGAAATCATCCTCAACATACTCTATGACCTGGCCTTGGTGAGTTCAGAAGAGTATCGCGTGGAGCCGTTGATAACCAAGTTCGTGCAAAGGCTTTTAGCACATACCTCTTTTCCATGTGGCGCGTATCTTTCCGATATAGAAGCAGAAGGTGATGCATACCGTGTGACCTTGCATACGGTAATAGGTTGTGGCTCACTGCAACAGCGGGAGGGTGAAATTATTTCTCTGCCGCGTGAATTTATTGATGCTCCGGCGGGACTGATGACCCATGAAGGGGATCTTTGTGATTGCATCAAGTGCGATGAAAATTATGAAACGGTGATTAAACTTCCCATAGGAAACAAGGACTGTATTATTTTACAAGCTGGACCGCGAGAAGATCTACCTCCCTATGCGCGCATCATGGAACCGGTACTGAAAAGTTTTTCGCATAGTCTGGCGATGTTACGTGAAAATGAGTCATATACCGAGCGACTGACCAAGGAGGTAGCACGAGGCAAGGAGCTGGAACAGAGCCTGCGAGAGTCCGAACAGCTGTTAAAAGCGGTATTGGATACCATTCCTACCCGTGTCTTCTGGAAAGATATAGATTCCAATTATATCGGCTGTAACCGAGCCTTTGCGGAGGATGTCAATGTCGGTGATTCAGAGGGGGTTATTGGTAAATCTGATTATGATCTTCCCTGGGGGCCGCAGGAGGCGGAAGCCTATCGAAAGGATGATATAGCGGTTATAGAAAGTGGTGAGTCAAAGATTAATTATGAAGAGCCACAAAGCCGGGAACAGGGAGAATTAGGCTGGGTCACTACCAGTAAGATCCCGTTATTGGATAGTGAAGGAAATGTGTTCGGCATCCTAGGTACCTACGAGGACATAACTGCAAGAAAATTGGCCGAGTTAAAGATGGCCGAAGCCAAGCATATTGCCGAAAAGGCAAGTCGTGCCAAGTCGGATTTCCTTTCCAGTATGAGTCACGAATTGCGTACTCCACTAAATGCCATTATGGGCTTTAGCCAATTAATGGAGTTATCCGATCCGCCCTTGAATGACGATAATCAAGAATCCTTGCATGAAATACTCAAGGCATCACAACATTTGCTCGAACTGATCAACGAAGTACTGGATCTGGCTAAGGTCGAGTCAGGTAAGATCGATATGTCCATAGAACCTGTCTTGGTGGTTGATATCGTAAATGAATGTATTGCTCTGCTCAGACCTTTGGTAGAAAAAAGGGGCATACAATTATTCATTGAGATGTCCGCCGATACTCTATGGGTGCAGGCAGATAAAACAAGATTCAAGCAGATCCTGTTAAACCTACTGTCCAATGCCGTGAAATACAATTATGAACAGGGACGGGTAACGATTAAGGTTCGTCTGGACGGAGAGTTTAGTGTCTATATCGGCGTTCAGGATACAGGCCGTGGTTTATCGCCGGCGCAACAAGAGAAACTTTTTACAGCCTTTGAACGACTAGGGGCCGATACAACAGAAATAGAGGGTACCGGTATCGGACTGGTGATTACCAAACGTCTGGTTGAAATGATGGGTGGTGATATAGGGGTAAACAGTGAGATCGGTAAGGGTAGTGAATTTTGGATTCGACTGGATCGGGATGAAAGTCAGGATCACAAGGTGAGTACCAATGTCGAAACTATTGAACCAGTAACGACATCCAGCGTAAAAATTGCTGAGACTAAGGTTCTGTATATCGAAGACAATGCCGTCAATCTGAAGTTGGTGGAAAAGTTATTTAAACGTTTGCCTGGAGTCACACTGTATTCTGCCCATGAGCCCAATCTTGGACTCGAGCTAGCAGCAACTATAGAGCCGGCCTTGATCCTGCTGGATATTAATCTTCCTGGGATGGACGGCTACGAGGTGTTGGCGCGACTTAAGGCTTCGGCTGATACGAGTGGAATACCCGTGGTGGCGATCAGCGCTAATGCCATGCCAACAGATATACGCCGTGGTCTGGAAGCAGGGTTTAAGGATTACTTGCCGAAACCGATCGATGTTCTGAAACTCATCTCTGTGACCCAACAATTAACACAGCAGGATAAATGAGACTACTACGGATAACGGTATTTTGCCTTCCATTACAGTGGTAATATCTGCGCTTCTAATAAGATAAGCCTCCCGCGATGACGATCAAAAAACTGGAGAAGAAACTCCTTAAACAGATGGGCCAGGCCATCGAAGACTATAACATGATCCAAAAGGGTGATCGGATCATGGTCTGTGTATCGGGTGGTAAGGACTCGCTTACCCTGTTACGTCTGTTACATCTGGCTTCGGTACGCAGCAATAATCGTTTTGAGGTGTTCTCCTTTACCCTGGATCAAAAACAGCCGGGTTGGGATGACGCTGCGCTGCGGGACTGGATGGCGAAGAATCACTACGCCTACGAGATATATGAAAAGGATACCTACTCGGTGGTGCTGAAAAAGACCCAACCGGGTAAGGCCTACTGCTCCATGTGCTCACGTATGCGCCGAGGCACTATTTATGAATATGCCGAGGAGCATGGCTACAATAAGATCGCCCTCGGCCATCATCGTGAGGATCTGATCACCAGCCTGTTGATGTCGGTCTGTTATAGTGGCGAGATCCGTTCCATGCCACCTAAGATGATCAGCGATAACAACAAGAATATCGTTGTCCGTCCGCTGGTATATTGCGCGGAAGAGGAGATCGCAGAATATGCCGCAGCGATGAAATTCCCCATTATTCCCTGTAGTCTGTGCGGTTCACAGGAGGGGCGTACACGACAAAAGATGAAGCAGTTGATCCATGGGCTGGCAGCGGACAATCCCGATGTGCCAGCGGTGATGCTTAATGCCCTGGGCAATATCCAGATCAGCCAGTTAATGGACAAACGACGTTGGGACTTTGAACATCTGGAAGACCGGCTTGTTACCGATGAGACAACCATCATGCCCATCTCTGTGGATGAGGCGGTCTGTGGCGATAGTGACGATATACTGCAACTCTGACACAAGGAAACGTGATGTCACAAATGCTTAAAAATATCTGGCTGCTATCGGGCATGCAGGCCTTGATGATGTCGGGCAATACCCTGAT
>JAOUJT010000045.1 GCA_029883105.1 Gammaproteobacteria bacterium | reverse complement strand
GTGGTTGGTGACATCAAAAGAGATGTGACCCACACCGTCATTCTCCCAGCTTGGCTCGATACCGTGATGGTGCACGGTGTGCGCCATCATCATGCCCACATTCAAAACGGTGTGGGCGATCTGGCCTTCAAACAGACGCATGGGCGCTGAAGGGAAGGTAGCGCCGCCACCCATGCCTCCGCCGCCGCCATCACTGAAGCCCCACATGTTGATGGTATTGCCATCATCCATGGTCAGCGGGATGTTCATGTCGATGCCGCGGTTGAACACTACGTCCGGAGTAACCAGACCCGGTGTAGCAGGATTGTTTGGATAGACATAACAGGACTGACGGAAGCCTATGGCACCTGGATTGGCGCATACCAATGCATCACCTGCACCGCCGCCACCGCCGCCGCCATCACCACGCATGCCCATAGAGGGACGGTTCATGGATTTCGCTAATATATTAAACATGGAACTCCCCCTTACTCAAAGAATATGTCGGTCATGGAACCGAACATGTAGTTACCACCGCCTGCGGTCTGTGACATTTCGTCATGCAGATGCATGGGGTAACAACCGGTAGGTGCCGGTGGCCATGCGTCAGGTGGAGACTCGAAGGGATAGATCATATCCATGGTGCCTCGATTCTGGTCCAGACGGATGATATCCTTCTTCCAGACGGAGGGACGTGGCACACCATTACTGGCCAGCCATTCCATGTGATTACCGTGGCAATGTACCGCGTGGGAACACATACCGGCATTGAGGTTGCGCACCAGACAACGATCACCTACGTGACCATGCAGGGCGGTCTCTGGATTCACCATGGAGTTAATGGCAGGATCCGTATCACCGGGTGCACCGGGTGGACGCGAGGTCTGACCGTTGAGAGTGAAGTACCGCGGGGTGTACTCATCTGTCGGGGTACGACCACGGCGCACCGCCTCATTCCAGGCCGGATCGATATCGTTGTGCACCCAGAAATGCTGCTGTACGAAGGTAGCGCTACCGGCGTAGAGCTCAGTAGTACTGCCCTTGGGCATAATCGCCATGGCACCATGCAGTCCTACCACCCGATTGTAGGGCTCGTTGACACCATCGTAGAACAGGTAGGTGCCAGCACTATCCACAACAAAAGAGAAGCGCTTCTCTTCTCCAGGATTGATCACACCACTGTCATATACGCCATCAATCTTGAAGCTGTGTGCAGTATTCAGAGTATTAACAATGGTCAGACTAACTGTATCGCCTTGCTGCGCGGTGATCGGTGTGGCCGGAACATTCAGCCCTGCACGATCATCGCTGTAGCCCATGAAGTAGACCGAGGTCCAATCGGGCATGGTGATAAAACCATTAGTTATGTAATACGTTTTCGAGATGGTGGCGGCATTGGCTCTTGGTGTCCATGTAATCAAGCCTGTGGTGCCAGCCATGGCACCCGCGATCCCTGCGGAGCCGACCTTTAAAAAGTCACGCCTTTTCATTGGCTTCTCCTCGCTGTTAGTTTGTAATAATTGTTGTCTGTTTGTAGGACATGTCCTACAAACTCAGCAAAGTATGAGGAGTCAGATAACTTTAATAAAGGCTCTAAATAAGCATATAAGTTATTAATAATAATTAGATATTAGCCTGTAAACCGTTGCTACAAATGGCTGTGCAGTTTTTTCGAATAATATGATCAAAAAAAATCATCACAAAAAGTATGTCTTTTGACACACAAGGAAAATATGTAGGCGATATTATCGATCATTAGTAAAACACTTGGATATTACCAATGTATATGTGTATCTATCTGAATATTAACAACTTGTTTTTTAGAGAATAAATTTTCATTAAAACACCGGAGCCAATTCTGCTGTTCAAATGGATTATAAAAGGCATTATCTACATAACAGTCCCCAAAGCACTGTAAAATAGACATATTGAATACATTCAGAACCAATCATCTTGGCCACAGGTCTGCTCAGTGATAACCATCGTTCGTTAGACGAAATTTCAGTAACCTTGAATAGGAAGCAGGTTTCGTCCATATAAACGCTGCTCAAACAGTATTCGAATCATATAACCACGGTTTACTGGTAGTTTCGAACGACTAGAAACCTGCTGGTGGAAAGTTATATGGCAATAGGCATGAATTCGGCCTCTGCAGGAACAGACTGCGGATAGAGTTCGCGAATGTCACAACTAAGTAATTGCAGTTGCAGGTGCTTATAGGCATCCTTTTCTCCCCAATCGACATCCTTATGTATCGCCACCTTCATGGACAGACCTTTGCACACCCGACGATAGAGTACAGAATTCAATGGGGGTGCCAATACAAACAGATAACCACCACCCTGCTGGACGGTATAAGCGGTTAGCTCCTGGATGATTCTCGCCAGTACCTCCTTACCGCGGAAATCAGGATTCACCACCAGACGACCTAATTCTGCATAAGTATATTTTCCATATTTTTTCGGTAACACCGACTGCACACGAAATTCGGAACTTTCCATCGGTAAGAGCACATCCGACAATGTGGATGAAAAACTCAACTTAGCGCCTCCAACTACAGTGATTCCATCACGCACAATAAATAAACGTTCGTTCCGATTCAGGCAACACAAATCCTGATCCATATTGCTGGCAGCGAGATCCAGATTAAGATCTTTTTTGTAATACTGTTTCACCAATTCAGCATACTGCAACATATAACGCATATCAGTAGTAAATTCATATGTCAGACAAGATCCAGAAATTTCAGCATCACTCATACGACTGTTCATAAACATCTCCATTGCTAAGCATTTAGTAGAAAGCCGGATATATTTATGAATTGTATGTGTTTACATAGTTGTGACCTATGTCATACAACAGTGTCGATTTGTAAAAGTTTTTACAAAGGCAGCCTTTTTATCTATATGGATTTACATTTGCGAGCAGTTTTATTACATAATTATTGATTTAAAAACAGGCACAACCAATCAAAAGACTGAGAGATTACGATTAATGCTTACACACAAGGAAAATCATTCTTAGCAGCTAACAAAGACAATCACAAAAAAACCTCCGGATGTATCTCTCCAAACAAGAAAACAAAACACAGAAAAAATCCTTACGGATGACCGACCACCCGGTTTATCATTGCCCATTATTTATAAACATCGGCATCATGCGGTATGTTTTTTATGCTTGTTAAAATGACATACAATAGCATAAAGATTGTGGGAAAATCGTTTGCCTATGACATCGGACAGCAGGCAACTGAACAGTTAGACAGCATGACTACGTTGCCATTCACTGTCACATTAGCGCAATTACAGACGTACATATTGTGCCGAAGTGGTACATGCTTAATCAGTCTCAGTATTATAAAGGAATAGCTTATGAATAAACGGAAACGCAGCTCATTGCGCTATCACCCGGAATGCATCTACAGATGACCAAAGGTGTGTTCATACAAAGATAAATGTTCTGCACGACGTTCATCCCGAAAAATCCTCGCTGATGAGCGGGATGAATACCGGAAGTTTATGGAACAGAAGCGGAACAGAACGATCCGTTTTCTTTCATATATACATATGCCAAGATTAAATACTACTTATAGTTTTTTACTAACAAACTAAATATAACTCCTAAAGAATGTATTAATGATAGTCAATTCTGGACCTTACACGTTGTCTTCCTTTCCAACTGATATAGAGTACCCATGCCACAGCCACCCACAACATTCCCGAAACAAGATAATGGTATTTGCTCTGATAGGCCCAACCAAATCCACTACCCCATGGATATTCGGATAATGCCTGTGCACTGGCAATAAAGGCAACATACAAAACCTCTGTACCAATTAGTAAACTTGCAACCAGCCGCGGTGCCATGGCCACTACTCGACCCCAGTTTTTCATAATACCCTTACCTTCAATCCGTGTGTCTACCACCCGATAATATAACGTGACTATCCATGTCAGATACCATGACGCCAAGAGTTATTTATGCATTATGAAGTCACCGGTTTAAGGAAGAATGTTTTTGAAAAAAAAGCGATCATATGAGATCCCTGTGGTACCACCATACTTCATGTCAGAAGTTCGAGTAACCAAGAGGTGTATGGCATGACGATAAGTCACTATTTACTACAAGCAGAAACCGGGCCTACTATAACTGTACTATTATGCGGAGTTTTTCACCAAGTGCCAGATCGTCTATGTCGAATCACACATGAGTGAGTGATATCACGTACGATGGCATGCTATATACATTCCTTGCCAGAATGATCTCAGTGGGAAAACCAGCTTGTGTAATATAGTGATCTCTTTCTAGCATCAATCAGGGCTCTTGCAAGAAATTTTTGAACTGTCACCACGGCAGCCCTGCCCATCCATTTTGGGCTTATCCTTTATACAGATGCCAGAAGCTATTCCACATGCAGCGGGGTTGGGATGTTGGCGTTAAGCATACGTCAACAGGATTTTATTTTACTATACGTGTAAAGGCCTGTAGAAAAAAATGAATTGTTCTTCAGGAATTCTTTAATAATTGTTCGAATTCTGCATAACTGCGCATCAAACGTACCGACTCAAAACAACGATGTGCCTCATCATATTGACGCTTTAGATGCACCAGCCATTGCTTAATGCGTGGTAGGATATATCGGTCTTTGATATGATCCTGCAATTCGATAGCCATGCCAGCCAGCATCTCTTTGACCTCAGCCCAATCCAGCTCTGAGATTTCCAAACCGTGTTGGTGAGAGACAATTTGACGGGCTAAATCAGGGCGTGCAATTGCCCCACGTCCGATCATAATCTGTTCACAGGCGCTAATATCAATACAACGCTGATAGTCTTCAACACTATTGATATCGCCATTTGCCACCACCGGAATATCTAAGGCCTGGTTAATACGCGCCAGCCATTCCCAACGGGCCGGAGCCTTATAGCCATCTTTGCGTGTACGGGCATGCACCGTAATAAAACTTGCGCCGGCCTCTGCAACGGCCAGGGCATTCTCAAGAGCCAGATCTGTATCGTCAAAACCCAGGCGTATCTTGGCGGATACAGGCACCGCTTCAGCCACACCTTCACGTACCGCACGGACAATGTCATATAGACGGTGAGGATTTTTCAATAAGATAGCTCCACCGTCATTTTTGTTGACACATTTCGATGGACAGCCGAAATTAATGTCAATGCCAGGGGCACCGAGCTTGGCAATATGCCGTGCATTATCCGCCATAGCGTTTATATCTGAGCCCAGTATTTGCACAATAACCGGCGTACCTGAGGCCGTCAGCCCCCCATGCTCCAGTTCCGGACAAATGCGCTTAAATACTCTTGAAGGAAGTAGACGGTCGACCACACGGACAAACTCCGTAACACAGTAGTCGTAACCGCCTACTGCCGTTAGAATATTCCGCATATGGAAATCAACTACCCCCTCCATCGGGGCCAAATATATCTTCATGTCAGGGCAGTTCCGCTTAGCAAAGCGGAGATTATACCCGCTCATGTAAACCAACCCACCTACTTCTTTACATATTCGTAGGATATTCTACCCTTTCGTGCATAATAATTTACACGACTAACACATTTTAACTCACTGTTTATTATATTATTAGAGCATTAATTTTATAGTCGTGAGCAATACAATGGCTAGGTTTCCACAACTGAGTAGTAGAGAGAAAGGTTTATTCTTTAGCCGTCTAATCGTTACATTAACGATTTTTGCGACCATTGCTACAATTCAAATCAGCATGCTCGTCGACGACCTCAAACTTTTTCACTATGTAATTCCAGTGCTGTTCTCATCATTAATTGGCAGTTTCATTGGCTGGAATAGCGTACTAAGACATCGTCTGGAAAAGAGCGATCGTATTAAATCTGACTTTCTTGCTTCCATCAGTCATGAATTACGAACACCTTTAACCATCATTATTGGTTTTTCCAAGATCATGAGTGAAATGGATGACCTGAATGTACGTGGCCACGAATTTGCACATCGAATAAACTTGTCTGGTGAACATCTACTATCCTTTGTTAACAACATACTTGATATATCTTCAATAAAGTCTGGCACGATCGATTTAAATACCACAACATTAAATCTAAATTTATTAATCGATGAGTGCATACTACTCATGACTCCCGTCGCGGAAGAATCTGGAATATCAATAACATCACATTTGCCTGAAACAGATACCATAATCGACGCCGATGAATTTCGACTAAAGCAAGTAATATTAAATCTTCTATCGAACGCAATTAAATATAATAAAGAACATGGCAAAGTATTACTGAGACTAACGGAAAATGATACGAATAATTATCGTATATGCATCGAAGATAACGGCATCGGAATCCCTGTACAGCTACACAAAAAAATATTTACGCAGTTCGAACGATTAAACCAAGAGAATTCGACAATCCGTGGCTCAGGTCTAGGGCTAACTATAGCCAAACACCTAATTACCATGATGGGAGGAGAAATAAACTTCAGCAGCAAGCAAGGAGCAGGAAGTAAATTCTGGATCGACTTGCATAAGAAACAACAGAACTAATTACTACGCTCTATACACTAGATTAATAAAAACACGAATTTTCAGAGCACAACATTCACTCTAAAAAACAAAGCATATCGACCTACTTATCTAATAACTCAGCATGTGTGTCTGCGTTATATTTGTTAATCGTAAGCTGAAGAGTGCAATATTCAGTGGTGAGATTATTTGGCGATGGATCATCTGCACAATTACAACCGGAAATCGCCCCCTGAAAGAACACTCCAACCCTTACAAATATAGCGCCCTCACTATCTGAAATATTTAAAACCATAATATCGAACCCAGAATCACTAACACAGTGCCCTAACGTCAACCCTTCCTGTAAAGGCAGTAAACTTATATCAACATTTAAAATATCTGTCTTTAATGCGAATTCAAAATTCTCACAACCCCACGCGGATATTGCATTATTTAATTTAAACATTTCACTCGCCAATGAAAAGTGTCACACAGAAAAATATCTAACACGAAAAACCATCCCCCCAACTACTTCGAGCTAACTTTAAAGTGTGACTTAATTCTTTGTATGTGAGCAAACAAACCTGGTGGCGTATCTAAATCCTGCCCAACGTCATCAAATCTATAACTTCGCATAAAACCAGGAAATAACTCATTAACACTTTCACCCTGAATAATTGCGGTACTAACATAACTCTTTGACATTACGGTTCTGGTCTCGTTTGAAAAAAGACTATAGCCCGTTGAGTGATCTTCGTTATTGTTCACACATCCTAGGACTTCAGTCATAATCGTAGGGGCAATGTCTTCATGAGTTGTACGATGTGATATAAGACTTTTCTTTCCTGGCCAATGAATAACCAAAGGAACCTGCAATTGATATTTCGTAAAATTGCTGCCATGCCCCCAATAGTTGCGACCGAAATCATTTAATGACTCACCGTGATCACCCGTAATTACTACAATAGTGTTATCCCAAAGCTTTCTCCGCACTAATCCTTCTTTAATTACGCCAATCAAAGTATCTTCAAAATGCACCGCATTCGAGTACTGATTCAAATAGGGTTTATTATCTGTGTCTGCATCGACTGTGGCTAAATTCAAATTCTTTGCTGGCAAAAATGGTTTGTCATATCCATCGGGAGTTGAATAGGTAAAGTGTGAACTGCCATAAAACATAAACCCAAAAAACGGCCCTTCATTTTCATCCATCGTTGAAAATAATTTATTGGTTATTTCAATATCTCCTCGAGGGGTATCGCTATCGCCTCTATTATGCACAGGGGCAATACCTTTAAATAATAAATCCTGAAGCTTGCTAACTTCAATATCTTGATTTGCCAGAATATGAAACTGATACCCCTGCTGTTTTAATACAGAAATCAAGGCAGGTTCCGAACCTGAACTCAGAGCATCTTGCCAATACACAGGAGATGTTCCATACATCAAACTAAACAGGCCCTGGGTTGTTACATTGCCACCACTTAAATGTTCTGAAAAGCGCAAAGATTCGTTACCAATCTTCCATGCATGAGGTGAAATATCCTTATTCATCCGATCAAAGCGCCAACTTTCCAACACAACAAATAGAATATTTTTACGTTTTTCCGGCACCACACAATTCAAAGGCTTCAACGGGTACTCAAAACTGCCCGCAACATTCACACTTGGATTAAAACTATCTTTCTTTAAATTTTCGTCAACCAAACCCCAACGTCTAAGATTTTTATCGGCAGTGACGGGGGTATACCATGGTATTACGTGAGTTAACGAGATGATTGGTTTAAGATTATGCGCATTACCATAGGCATGTATTGCTTGGCCGGAAAACGTTGTCAAGAAAAACAGCAACCAAAGTAGCGACACTTTCCTCCTACCCAACTTATTCTTAATCTTGTCATGAACAATAAAATTAATACCTATAATCAACACTAGAGCGAGAACACCCATGACCACATAAGACCAACCAATCCCCAAGCCTGAAAAATCCACAAAAAACATTTTTATAAAAAATAAATCTATATGAAATCTATAAAGATTGAATATATAGCCATCCAACATGATGACAAATTGAAACAGACCCAATGTTGGTAGTAGTGTCCATCTAAATAAATTAACAGGAAACCAAAGGAGCGTAATAAAAATTATCGTCAGAACAAAATGTATAAGGTAGGATTGACCACTTATGGCCAAAGGCACATAGACGAAGGATAGGAGATCTCCCGCCCATTCGTAGGCCCATATATTTCTAAAAATCAAAACCGTCAATACAACCATACTGAACAATCCAGCACGAAACAGTAGTCCAGCATTCGTTTTTAATACAGTATTCACTTGAGTAACTTCTTTATTAAATTTAAAGAGAACAGGAATATGCGCCCATAAGAATATAAGTATATCCTACACATGAGTGTAAATTATCACCCTCATGTCGCGATGACAATAGACAGGGTCTATCATCAATTCTACCTTTTATACCTTACGTTATAGACAATCCCACTACATCTAAATCAACCCACCCTGCTTACAAACCGGTACTGCTATCTACGACACTGACCACAGGCAAAAGTTGTGGATGCCTGTCCCTGTCACATATCACGCAAAACCTCGGCTCGGAGCAAACGTGTCCGTAAAACATGCAAAGTAACTTTCTACTTCGGATACTCATTATTATCGAACCAAGTAATCCGGATTTTACTGGTCTGATCCAACTGAATAAATCCCTTCTATGGGATAAGTCCTCTAAATCTCGATTTTTCTTGCTGTACCAAGATTTTCGGAGGTATTAATCCGTATCTTATGGACCCTGACCGTCAATATGGTTTTCAGCGCATCGAGCCAAGCAGCATCTGCAAATAGAGTGTCTGTTTACTGAATCCGGGTTCATTTTCGGCGACGTTTGCTCGCACGATGTCACGATGAGCAAAAACATGGCGCAGAGAAACAAGGCTAATACCGAGACGTCATATACGTGCCATATAGCTCTCCGGCCAGTTTTCTCCTGTCCAAAAGACAAATAAAGCACTTATTTAGCATTTTTTTGCACCAATCGAACGATATTGAGCGTAATAATCGCTTGATTTGTAGCATATTCTTACATATTGGCCTATAGTAACCAGCGCTACAGATATTGTTATTGGCAGTTACAGCAGTTCCTACCGGTTACTTCTTGATTCAGCTCTTCATTACCTGTATGCACAACCCTATATTTATTTTGTTATTGAAAAGGTACATCTCATGGCTACAGGTACAGTAAAATGGTTCAACGAATCTAAAGGTTTCGGTTTCATCTCTCAGGACGACGGCGGCGCTGACGTTTTCGTTCATTTCAACGCTATCCAGGGTTCAGGCTTTAAGACTCTGGCTGAAGGTCAAGCTGTGACTTTTGAAGTTGAAAATGGTCCTAAGGGTCCACAAGCTAGTAACGTTGTTCCTCAGTAATAGCGTTAGAGAAATGCTGCTGTAGACGCTTTCCCGCGTCATAGCAGCATCCTCATAAACCGGGACGGTCCTGCATTAATGCAAGGCCCGTCCCGGTTTTTTTATTTAAGTCCCCCAGCCTTCGCTCACAGCACATAGTTTTACTCGTTCAGCGGCAGTTAGTTGCTTGTATGGACAGCGCTACGTTTCGCATATTTTTCCATACGCATCTTAGTCAACCGTTTCTCGCCAGCTGCAACACACCATGGTGCCGAGAAAAACATTACAAATAACTAAGCCCGGACATGTCCAGGCTTAGTTTATCGACAAAATATCAGCGTCGTGCCTAGATCGAGACAGGCTCAAATTCCACAAGCGGATCGACATCTGCTTCGTAATCAACTCCATCAACACCAAAACCAAAGAGTTTGAGAAATTCGTCCTTATAGCCCTGATAGTCGGTAAGCTGGAACAGGTTCTCCGAGGTGACCTTCGGCCAGATCTCCTTTACAGTATTCTGCACTTCATCACGCAATTCCCAGTCATCCATACGAATGCGCTGGGCATCGTCCAGTTTAGCACCAGCCGACTGATACAGTTGGGTACGGAACATGCGATCAATCTGTTCCAGCACGCCCTCATGGATGTTCTGAGCCTTCATAACCTTAAAGCTCATGGCGATGTATAGCGGCATCACCGGTATGGCTGCAGACGCCTGTGTCACGACACTCTTTAGTACCGCCACGTTGGCACTACCGTTCACCGTCGACAGTGAGTGGCGAATTGCCCCGGCGGCACGGTCCATGTCTTCCTTTGCCTTACCCAGGGCACCATGCCAATAGATGGGCCAGGTGATATCGGTACCGATGTAGCTGTAAGAGACGGTCTTAACCCCATCAGCCAGTACACCGGCCTCTAGCAGAGCGCTCATCCACAATTCCCAGTCCTCACCACCCATTACCGTTACGGTGTTGGTAATCTCTTCCTCCGTCGCAGGTTCGATTTCGGCCTCAATGATCACATCCTTGGCGGTGTCGATGGCCGTAGCACGGTATGTTTCACCAATGGGCTTCAGCACGGAGCGTACCAGTTCTCCACTGTCTGGCAGTTTGCGTACTGGGGAGGCCAGGGAGTAGACCACCAAATCCACCTCTCCCAGGTCCTGTTTAATCATTTCTACAACCTTGGCGCGCATCTCATTGGAGAAGGCATCCCCATTTACGCTTCGGGCATACAGACCCGCTTCATGGGCTGTTTTTTCAAATGCCGCAGAGTTGTACCAGCCTGCTGAACCGGGTTTTTTCTCCGTAGCAGCCTTTTCCAGGAATACACCTATAGTGGCAGCACCCGAACCAAAGGCCGCTGTAATGCGTGATGCCATGCCATAACCAGTAGAGGCACCAATGACCAACACTTTTTTCGGTCCATTCTCTATTACACCACCGGCTTGAACCTTACGTATTTGCTCAGCAACATTGGCGGCACAACCGCTTGGATGGGTGGTAGTACAAATAAATCCACGGGTTTTGGGCTTAATGATCACGGTGCGTATATCCTTACAAATTATATAGGTTATTACAAAAATGGGCGGTAGGGGTAATGATACCGGAGAAGCTAGCTCAATGAAGTGTCAATTTCACAGATATTTGCCCTATTTATAGGACGATGGATGATTTAATGAGCGGTTATTTCTGCTTCAGTGGGTTAAACATCTGCCCAAGTTATATCGCCATATCAATTCATCAGGTACCCAGACTTCCTACAGCCATATTGCTAATCATCGGCTCAGCGCAGATATAAGCTTTGAAATAGATTATTAGGGGCATTGCCAGATTTAATGCGGGGAAAATGCCATATATTGAACCCGATACAATGTTCATACAAAGGTCAGACTTATCATATTTTCATGGCTCATAGAGCCTCAGCGAATTTCAGATGTGAACAATCGATATAATTAGCAAACGGAGCCAACCATACGCGACCTGTTCATGAAACCCCTCAGTACAAAGTGAAAAAGTCATGCATAAGATTATACAATGCGAAGTCTGTGAGAATTGTTAGCGATCAGGACAGAATATGATCTTATACTGCACATACGAGCCTAGCTACAACGCCTCCCTATCTAAGTATCTTACGGCTGTACGCCATACGGTATATCGAGTGAGTAGGTAGCCAGCAGAAGCTCATTGAATTAACCGCTGATAATATTATTCCCATATATTTAAGCATCTATGCTACTTTTGACATGATATATAAACCTATATGCACGATATGCTCTGATGTCACACAGCCACATTAAGTCATTGAAAAAGAAGATTATTGTATACTCAGCGATAGGTATGCTAGGCACGTCTATGCTTGTTGGCCTAATCTCAACTTTTCCTTTCTACAATGCCATTAAATCCGATCGTGAGAAGTCTTTAGCCCTTGCTAGCAGAAATCGAGCACTGCATGTGGCAGAGGTGATAAGAGGTTGGTCAAATATATCTATGCAGGTGAGCAATCGTACATATGCTCGCGATAAATTAATCGAGTATTCATTGGGAAGCATCAATTTACCTACACTACAGGCACTCATTACTCCTGATCTACAAGATGCCATATTTTTCTCCGATGAAATACTTGGAATAACTCGCCTAGATTCAAAAAACAAAGCCGTAGTAAGCATTGGTCAAAGAATAAATAAAAAATTATGGCCCGAAGTCAATACAAAAAGCACGCGAGCAAACATTCCTACCCCTACTTTTAGGGTTTATGATTCTCTAATAATTTTTGTTTCCCCTATTATAAATCGTGACAATATTCGTGTGGGTACGGATTTAATTTCATTTAGCACGGACCAACTTAAGGGGATAATAAAAGACAGAAGCGGCCTGAGTAACACCGGAGTGGTAATAACCGGAAGTACCGATAGTGGAAAATTCAAGTTCTTCAATGACATTCAGTCATGGAGTCGCAGTAAAGACATACCGATATCAAATATAACATTAGAAAATTCGATTCAAAATGCTGCCAATTCTGCAACCAGGATAAGAGAAGAATCTGATTATGTGATTTCTTATAGTAAGATTGTAGGAACAAACATGGGACTTTCGATACTTCAACACAAAAGCGAAGTATATGCCGTAGCTTATCGGCAAATATTATTTACGATTGGTTTTATTTTACTTTTACTCTCAGCGGGTACAGTTTTAACAACAAGACTTATACGATCTTTGGCCGGACAAATAATCTTTCATTCTGATGAATTAGAAGAACGAGTAAAGCAAAGAACAACTGAATCAATTACCGCAATGAGAGAGGCTGAGCTTGCAAATAAAACCAAAAGCCTATTTCTCGCAAATATGAGCCATGAGATCAGAACACCTCTAAATGGCATAATTGGATTCATAAACATACTCTCTAAAACAGCACTAACACCAGAACAATTAAATTATATCGACACACTTAAAATATCTTCTGGCGACCTATTAAATATAGTCGATGATATACTGGACATTTCTAAAATAGAATCTGGACAAATACAAGTAAATCATACGCACTTTAACCTAAACGACATGATTGACGATGTCATGCAAATAGAATCTCTAAAAGCTGAAGATAAACGAATTGAATTATTCCTTGAACGCAATGAAGAAATACCCAATAATTTAATTGGAGATCCTGTAAGAATAAGACAGGTCTTACTCAATCTTATTGACAACGCAATTAAATTCACAGATAAAGGCACTGTGATTACAAGTATAAACATAGAAAAGCAACACATAGATTGTGTTTGGCTAAGATTTTCTGTGAAAGACACAGGGATTGGAATAAAACATGATGACAGAAAAAAATTATTTGAACCATTTTCACAACTACGTAATACAAGCAGTAGCTCTGGTGTTGGGCTTGGCTTAGCCATCTCTAAGGAGTTGGTTTCCAAACTCGGTGGTAGACTTCAGGTACGTAGCAAATTTGGTAAAGGTACGGAATTCTATTTTACCTTATTACTAAGCTTAATCACCGAACACAGCAGCACAAATAAAACACTGGAACCCACACCATTTATCACTTCCATTCCTTCTGGAAAAAGAATTCTCGTAGTCGATGACAACGAAATAAACCGCATGGTCGCCGTTTATTTATTACATGAAAAAAATGCATTGGTCACAGAAGCGGCAGATGGGTATGAAGCAATAAAACTCTGCAGCAGCAATAAGTTTGACGTTATTCTGATGGACATTCGTATGCCAGGACTCGATGGCATCGAAACTACAAAAATACTACGTCAAGATAATATTATTAACAACAAAACTCCCATTATCGCTTTAACTGCTCATGCGCTAAAAGAAGAAAAAATTAACTTCATTAAACAAGGGATGGACGATTATTTAATCAAACCCATCGATGAGTCAGGCCTTTCTGACATGTTAAATAAATGGTTATAACAGATCGTCGGCGACATCTGTGCCTAACACCAAGATGAAAAATACATCTAAATATGCATATTCATATTGACATAATTCGTCTTGATCACTTATATCTATTATGCCTTATCATATGAATACACTTTAGGTTATTGTTGTGACAACGGTTCTTCAATATATAAGCCTATACTGATTTAACATAAACAAGGACATTTACATGTCATTAACACCGCGCCAGGTACTACTTATTCAAAACAGCTTCGCCAAGGTCGAGCCCATTGCAGATCAAGCTGCTGACATCTTTTACAACAAACTATTTGAGTACGATCCGTCAATTCGTGACTTGTTCCAGCATGACATGAAACAGCAGGGGCGAAAACTGATGAGTATGCTTAAACTGGCTGTCGCCGGTCTTGATGATCTTGGGAAATTAGTTCCAGCTCTTAAATCTTTAGCAGATCGGCATATCGATTATGGTGTAGAAATAGAAGATTACACACCTGTTGGAAACGCACTGCTTTTTGCTTTGAAGAAAGGATTAGGACGTGATTTCACAGCAGAAACCCGTACCGCCTGGATAGCCGTATATAAGGTAATAGCCGACACCATGCGCAGCCATAGCTATCCAAACTTTAA
>JAOUJT010000274.1 GCA_029883105.1 Gammaproteobacteria bacterium | reverse complement strand
CTGGCGCTGTCTTCAATCGGATCACCTCGGCCCAGCTGGGTATCGCGTGGCGAAAGAAATATCGCGTGACCACCGAACTGGGCCATACCTGTTTCAAACGAGACGCGGGTACGGGTGGAGGATTTTTCAAACACCATCCCCAGCACCTTGTTCTTTAATGGCTCGTAGATCTCACCACGCTTTACCATGGCCTTTAATTCGATGGCTCGTGTAATCAGGCCGCGAAATTCATCTGCGGAGAGATCCATCAGGGTAAGGAAATGACGTACTGACATATCCTGGCTCCGTATTTATTTTTTGTTAGTCAGGTTGTTAATCAAGCCAACAACCCCTTCGATAATGCTATCGGCCTGCTCATCACTGAGGATCAGAGGAGGCAGAAGACGTATTACGCTATCGGCAGTGACATTCAGCAACAGGCCTGCTTCGAGAGCCATGGTCACCAGTTCAGTACAGGGGCGATCCAGCTCTATGCCGATCATCAGGCCAGAAGTGCGGATCGCCGTAACGGCTTCAACTTCCTGCAAGGCGGCAGTAAATCCATCAAAAAAGCGCTGTCCCAGCTCGGCGGCACGCGCTACCAGGTTTTCATCTTCCAGGGCATCCAGTACCGCAAGACCTGCGGCACAAGCAAGCGGATTACCCCCAAAGGTGGAGCCGTGCTTTCCGGGCTGGAATACTTCCGCAGCCACACCTTTGGCGACACAGGCACCAATGGGTACGCCATTGCCCAGGCCCTTGGCCAGGGTCATCACATCCGGTACCACATCACTGTGCTGGAAGGCGAACATCTTGCCGGTACGGCCCATGCCGGTCTGGATCTCATCCAGCATCATCAACCAGCCGTGTTCGTCACAGATCTGGCGTATTCCACTGAGATAATCTTCATCGGGAATAACGATGCCGCCTTCGCCGGTGATCGGCTCCACCAGTATGGCGACCACATCCTTATTGTTTTTGGCGACGTTACGGATGGCCTCCAGGTCGTTGTAATCGACACGGGCAAAACCCTGTACCAACGGTTCAAAACCGGCCTGGATCTTGCGATTGCCGGTGGCGGTAAGGGTGGCCATGGTGCGTCCATGGAAGCTGCCATTGGTGACGATCACCGTGGGCATGTCGATACCCTTGTTATGTCCGTAAAGACGCGCAAGTTTCAGTGCTGCCTCGTTGGCCTCGGCACCGGAATTGGAGAAGAATACGCGATCCATGCCGGATAGCGCGGTGAGACGCTCCGCCAGGGCAGATTGATTGGGGATGCCATACAGATTGGAGGTGTGAACCAGCTGAGCAGCTTGTTCACACAGAGCCTTGGTGACGGCAGGATGGGCATGGCCAAGACCACACACAGCGATGCCGCCTAAGGCGTCTAGATATTGTTTACCGTCGTTGTCCCACAGGTGTGCGCCTTCGCCTTTTACAAAGCTAACGGGCAATCGACTGTAGGTGTTCATCAACGCGTCCGACATATTGATGGCTCCCAAAAACAAAATGGCAGCCGGTGGGCCGCCATGTTGCGAAAAAGAAAGCGCTTCATGTTAGCGACAATCCTAGCTTACTGCAACGACTGAAAATCAAATAAAAACAATAGCTTAGGAAAATAAAGCGGGATAAAACGAAAAAGCCCGGGCAAATGCCCGGGCTTTTTTGCCGATTCTTAAGCCAGATAGCTTAGAAAGGCAAACCGTGACCGAAGGCTGTCATCGCCAATAACATGGGGATGGACAGTGCGGTGTTGGTACGAGAGGCCATCAGGGCTATTTTGGCAGCCTTGGCTTTCTCTTCGTCAGAGGCTTCAACCATGCCCAGAACCTTCTTCTGGTTCGGCCAGATCAGCCCCCAAACGTTGAGCAGCATGATGGTACCCAACCAGGCGCCCAGACCAATCACTGAGAATCCTGCAGAGAAGGTAAAGGCGGCAACAACACCAGAGCCTGGTGCTGTATGTATCGCTTCCAGAGCCATGGCACCGGTCAGCCAGGTGGCAACAGCAGCCCAACGGAACCACAGCAGAGCGCTAGGAGCGATGTGCTTGGTGATACCAGGAGCTGTGCCATCGGCCTTGGCCGCAGGCATAGCAGGAACCTGGATGAAGTTGAAGTAATAGAGCAGACCGATCCAGGTGATACCTACCAGTACGTGCATCCATACCCAGAACTCTGCGGGATTAACGCCACCTGCAGGACCGAGTACAAAAATAGCAATGATGGAAAGTACTACACCTGTGACGATAGTACCGGTGATGGAATTCAGCGGATTCATGATGTTTCATCCCTCGTTTAAGTATTATTGAGAACTTGAGTTAATTACTAAGCCTTTTAGGGTAGGACAGTCCGTGCATCAATGCAATAATTAAGTAACCACATTTGAAAAGCCCTGATAATGAGCCACGACATGGATCCCATCGCACTGAGTATCTTCGTCAGTCGCATCGAAGCGGTGTGTGACGAAATGGGGGCGGTATTAAAACGTGCCGCCTTCTCTCCCAATATTAAGGATCGCCTGGATTACTCCTGTGCGGTGTTTGATGTGGATGGTGAGCTGTGTGCGCAGGCAGCCCATATCCCGGTACATTTGGGCAGCATGGCTTATGCCATGCGCGATATTGTTGCACGCCTGGCGTGGCAGGCGGGTGATATGGTGGTGATGAACGATCCCTATTTAGGTGGTACTCATCTACCGGATGTCACCCTTATCGCTCCGGTATTTGTGGCGGATGAGCATGTGGGGTTTGTCGCCAACCGTGCCCATCATGCGGACATCGGTGCGGCGACGCCAGGTTCCATGCCTATCTCCCGTTGCCTGGAGGAGGAGGGGATGATTATCCCGCCGACCTATCTCTATCGAAATGGTAAGCCGGTTCATCCCGTACTGGACGAGATGGTAGCATCGACACAAAATCCACGTGATAGCCGGGGGGATTTTGCGGCACAAATCAGTGCCAATCTGGCCGGTGTGGCTAGGCTTGTAGAGCTGGTGGCAGCTCTCGGTTGCGCGCATTATCTAAACGGTCTGGTGCAGTTAAATGATTATGCCGAGCGTTTGGCACGTGCCAGCCTGGCAGATATCCCTGATGGTCAATACCGGTTTCAGGATGTAATGGACGACGACGGTCAGGGTACCCGAGATATCCCCATTCAAGTAAGCATCACGGTCTGCACAGGTGATATCCATGTGGACTTCAAAGGTACCGCTGCGCAGGTGGCAGGCAATATCAATTGTCCATTGTCCGTCGCCGCCGCAGGGGTCTTCTATGTGTTTCGATGTCTGATGCCCGAGCAGACCCCTGCCTGTGCCGGTAGCTTCCGTCCCATCCGTCTCTCCGCCCCCGAGGGTTGTCTGCTGAATGCCCATCGCCCTGCTGCGGTGGCGGCGGGCAATGTCGAGACCAGTACCCGGGTGGTGGATGTGGTGATGGGGGCACTGGCCCAGGCGATCCCGCAACGCATCCCCGCCGCCAGCCATGGCAGTATGAATAATCTGGCCATGGGGGCCAGTGGTGAGGTGGGCAGTTGGAGTTATTACGAAACCATCGGTGGCGGAATGGGGGCCGGCGAACTGGGGGGCGGGCTGGATGGACTGCAGACCCATATGACCAATACCCTCAATACCCCGGTAGAGTCTCTGGAGATGCATTATCCTTTGCGTGTTCAGCGTTATGCCATACGCAGAGGTTCCGGTGGTTCAGGACAACGCTCAGGCGGAGACGGAATCGTACGGGAGTACCTCTTTTTGCAACCGACAGTGGTGACCCTATTAACCGAACGGCGTCTGCACCGGCCTTGGGGTAGTGATGGCGGAGAGGCCGGAGAGGCGGGTCGCAATC
>JAOUJT010000081.1 GCA_029883105.1 Gammaproteobacteria bacterium | reverse complement strand
GCTCTCCACGCAGATGCCGGTTTTGTGACTTAGCACCATTTTTTTTGCCAACCGCTGCGACGACGTGACTCTTTATTCTGTCTACTATGAACCTACGCTTTCTGCGTATGCATATGGAGACACTGCCATGAGTGGCTTAGACTACACACCGACCACATTGAGTAAGAATATCACTGATTTTCTGACTAACTATGGGCGCAAGAAAACCTATGAAGCAGGCGCGGTATTGGCTCATGAAGGTGAGATGTCGAGTAGTGTGTTTATTGTCTTAGGTGGAAAGGCGGAAGTAATCAAAGAGGATGAACGTGGTTGTGAGAATCTGATTGCACGTGTTGGTCAGGGAACCATTATTGGAGAGATGGGTGTATTTCTGGAACAGAAACGTACCGGTACCATTCGAGCTTGCAGTGATCTTACCGTATTAGAATTTTCCAATGATAACTTCTTGAATGCACTAAATCGTATTCCCGAACTGTCGTTTCGTATGTATAAATCCTTATCAACCAAGATTGTGAAATCCAATGACACGCTTTTACATCAGGCCAGCAATCAAAGCCTGCTTACTATAGCGATAGCGTTGTTGGAAATGAAACCCACTAAGGTGATCAATAATCTTGGACAGGTGACATTACACCCTACTACTGTTTGTGATGAAACAGGTATAGATCGTAAAACCATTCGCGGAATTTTAGAGCAGTTAAAAGAGAAACGTATTATTACGGCGAGCAACGTAACCCATGATGGCAGTGTGATGTTAACCGTTGACTTCAGTAGGCTAGGTACATACTGCAAATCACTGGTTAACAAAAGTGGGGAGCTGGGGGAAACAGCCCCGGTAAAAAAGCCTGAGAGCACGCCGCTACAAACCAGGCAATATGAGCCACCTAATCTCCGGCGGCGTGCCGCTAATCAGCCACGCTTTGCCAGATAGAGCCAGGTATCGACCACCGAATCGGGATTCAGCGATACCGAATCTATGCCTTCATCCATCAGCCAGTGGGCAAAATCCGGGTGATCCGAAGGTCCCTGTCCACAGATACCGACATATTTCCCCTCTTCCTTACAGGCTTTAATGGCCATGTGCAGTAGGGCCTTCACTGCATCATTACGCTCATCAAACAATTTGGCAATCAGGCCAGAATCTCTATCCAATCCCAGAGTAAGTTGAGTCAGATCATTGGAGCCGATAGAGAAGCCATCAAAATATTGTAAGAACTGTTTAGCCAACAAGGCATTGGATGGCAGTTCGCACATCATGATAATTTTGAGACCGTCTTTGCCTCGCTCCAGGCCATTCTCTTTCAATATGTCGATCACCTGACGCGCCTCATCGACGGTGCGTACAAACGGGATCATGATCTCCACATTGGACAGGCCCATCTCTTCGCGAACCTTATGTATGGCGCGACATTCCAGTTCAAAGCAGTCACGGAAATCGTCGGATATATAGCGTGATGCACCACGGAAACCGAGCATAGGATTTTCTTCCTCTGGCTCATAGTGGCTGCCACCTAAGAGGTTGGCATATTCATTGGATTTAAAGTCGGACAAACGTACGATTACTCGCTGTGGATAGAAAGCGGCGGCTATCGTAGCAACGCCCTCACTTAGACGCTCAACGTAATAACTGATGGGATCTGGATAGCCTTGAATGCGTTCAGTAATTTCCACTTGTAGCTCAGCCGTTTGTTGATCGAACTGTAACAGTGCCTTGGGATGGATACCGATCATGCGGTTAATAATGAACTCCAGCCTGGCCAGGCCAACCCCGGCATTGGGCAGGGATGCGAAGTCAAAGGCACGCTCTGGATTACCCACATTCATCATGATCTTGAACGGTAGCTCAGGCATGTTCTCAATATTGGTTTCGAGCATCTCATAGTTCAACAGGCCCTCATAGACCTTACCGTCATCACCTTCGGCACAGGAGACGGTTAGCAGTTGGCCATCAACAATATGCCGGGTCGCATCACCGGTTCCTACTACCGCCGGGATGCCCAGCTCACGCGCGATAATGGCGGCATGGCAGGTACGACCACCACGGTTGGTAACGATGGCCGAGGCACGCTTCATGATCGGTTCCCAGTCAGGGTCGGTCATATCAGTGACCAATACCTCGCCGGGTAGTACTTCATCCATCTGGCTGGCCGAGGCGATGACACGGGCAGGGCCACTGGCGATACGCTGGCCGATGCTGCGGCCGGTGGTCACCAATGGCGCAGTTTCGTGTAGAACGAAACGTTGCAGGGTATTGCCGCTGCGGCTCTGTACCGTCTCAGGTCTGGCTTGAAGGATGTAGAGTTTTTGGTCCTCACCATCTAAAGCCCACTCGATGTCCATGGGACGACCATAGTGTTGTTCAATGGCTACCGCATGGCGTGCCAGTTCCAGCACCTGCTCATCGCTAAGGCAGAAACTTCCGCGCTCCTCAGCCGAGGTGTCGATGGTCTCTATAGGCGGATGGTTGGCAGAGTTGTAGATCATCTTGAGCAATTTACTGCCGCGGTTGCGACGGATGACGGCTTGCTTGCCCAGTGCCAGAGTAGGTTTGTGTACATAGAACTCATCAGGATTTACCGCACCTTGCACTACTGTCTCACCCAGACCGTATGAGGCGGTGATGAATACCACCTTGTCAAAGCCGGATTCGGTATCCAGGGTAAACATCACGCCACTGGCACCGGTATCACTGCGGGCCATACGCTGGATACCGCAGGATAGGGCGACCTCGCTGTGATCAAATTTTTGATGCACACGATAGGAGATGGCGCGATCATTATAAAGTGAGGCGAACACCTCTTTGACCCCGGCGATCATGGCTGCTTCACCACGGATGTTAAGCAGGGTCTCCTGCTGGCCGGCAAAAGAGGCCTCGGGAAGATCCTCAGCGGTGGCGGAAGAACGAATGGCCACCGAGATATCGGATTGGGATTCACTGACCAATTTCTGATAGGCGCTGGTTAACTGATGTTGTAGGGCCTGAGGCAGTTCTGCCTCCATCACCCACTGGCGGACCTGGGCACCGGTACGTCCCAGTGCTACAACGTCTTCCACATCCAGTTCCTCCAGGGTCTGGTTGATACGTTGGGTAAGATTATTCTGTTCAAGAAAGTCACGATAGGCCTGGGCTGTGGTGGCAAAGCCGTTGGGGACATCGACGCCGCTGCCGGTGAGTTGGGTATACATCTCACCCAGAGAGGCATTTTTACCGCCTACTATGTCTACATCATCCATGCGAATTGTATCGAACCATTGGATGTAATCGCTGCTACTCATGACTGTCTCCGAATTGGTGGTGGACGGCACCCAGGTTTTCTGCCCACAATGAGTTAAGTATCACGAAAACGGCAGGGATAAAACCCCATAACCATATTATGCAACGACAAGTCTTTTTTATTTCCGATCGCACAGGTATTACCGCTGAAACCCTCGGTCATGGTCTGCTAAGTCAGTTCCCGCAACTGCGTCAGACACGCCAGACATTTCGCTATGTAGATAGTATAGATAAGGCGAAAGAAACACTGGCGTCTATTTTGCAAATGGCATCCGGCAAGGACAAACCTATTGTTATTAGCACCGTTATCGCAGATGAATTGCGTGAGGCCTTTGCCCATCCAGATATCTTCCTGCTGGATCTGTTTGCTGCCTTTATCAAACCGCTGGAACATGAGTTAGGGGTTGAATCATCACATAAGGTTGGCCATAGCCATGGTTGCGTAGACGATGTGAATTATGCCCAGCGTATCGAGGCGATCAATTACACCATGGCCCACGATGACGGTCTGAATACCCGCAACTATGAGCGCGCCCCGTTGATCCTGGTGGGAGTATCACGTTCGGGTAAAACCCCATCCAGCCTCTATCTGGCCATGCAGTATGGTCTGAGTGTGGCCAACTATCCGTTGACCGAAGAAGATTTTGATAATGACAATCTGCCTAAAGTCTTACAGCCCTATAAACAGAAGTTGTATGGTCTGACCATTTCCGCCCAGCGACTGTCGCAGATCCGCAGTGAACGTCTGCCCAACAGCCACTACGCCTCCTTGCGACAGTGCCAGTCGGAACTGGCCAGTGCCGAGATGATGTTTCGCAAGTACAGCATCCCGGTTTTGGATGTCACACAGATGTCGGTGGAGGAGATCTCCACCACCTTGATCGATGCCCGTAATCTGTTGGATTAAAAGCGTTGTCGGTGGCTTGTGATAGACCTTAGGTAATCACCGTCGGCTTGTTCATCGCTGTATAGGTCGGCACCTGTGCCAGCTCCAGGGCCAACTGGATATATGGGGCGAGGGCCTGTTGTGTGTCCTGCTCCTGCTTGCTGGCCGCCTGTTCATAGACTTCGACGTAGATACGCAAGGTCGCGCCCTGGGTGCCGGTGCCAGAGAGGCGATAGATGATGCGGGCGCCGTCCGCAAACAGGATACGCAGACCTTGCTTGTGTGAGATGGAGCCGTCCACCGGATCGGTGTAGGCAAAGTTGTCCGCCGCAGTGATGTGCAGACCATTCGGTGCGGTACCGATTAGATATTCCAGCTTCCCTTCCAGGCGCAGCATTAATTCACTGGCTCGTTCAGCATCCACCGCCTCGTAGTCGTGACGGGTGTAGTAGTTACGTCCAAAGCGCGACCAGTGCTGCTGAACTATCTGCTTAATGGAATCACCCTCAACGGCGAGGATATTGAGCCAGAACAGTACCGCCCAGAGGCCATCCTTTTCCCGCACATGGTCAGAGCCGGTACCGAAGCTCTCCTCACCACACAGGGTAATATGCCCGCCATCCATCAGGTTACCGAAGAACTTCCAGCCTGTGGGGGTCTCATAGCATGCTATGCCCAATTCCTTTGCGACCTGATCCACCGCCTGGCTGGTGGGCATGGAACGGGCCACCCCGGCCAGACCACTGGCGTAGCCGGGGACGAGGGTGGCGTTTGCCGCCAGCACCGCCAGTGAGTCGGAGGGGGTAACAAAGAAGTGCTGGCCGAGGATCATGTTCCGATCACCATCACCATCCGATGCCGCGCCCATATCCGGGGCATGAGCGGAATACATCTCTGTGACCAGTTCTTTGGCATGGGCCAGATTCGGGTCAGGGTGGCCGCCACCGAAGTCGGTCTTTGGCACCGCATTGATCACACTGCCGGCCTCGGCTCCCAGTTCTCGCTCCAGGATCTCGCGCGCATAGGGTCCGGTGATGGCATGCATGGCATCGAAGCGGATGCGAAAGCCTTTGCGGAACATCTGACGGATGGCATCGAAATCGAACAGAGAGGCCATCAGCTCGCTGTAGTCGCTCACCGGATCGATTACTTCTATCTGCATCTCGCCCAGCTGAGACGGGCCCTGTTCATTAATGTCGACAGGCTCTGACTCGATGATCTGGTATTCCGTCAGTTGCTGGCTGTTGGCATACATGGCCTCGGTGAGAGACTCGACCGCCGGGCCGCCATTGGCACTATTGAACTTGATACCAAAGTCACCGTCGGGACCACCGGGATTGTGGCTGGCAGAGAGGATGATGCCTCCGGCTGCCTGATATTTTCGTATTACCGCAGAGGCTGCCGGGGTAGAGAGCAGACCGTACTGGCCCACCAGAACCTTTTTGATGCCATGTGCGGCAGCCATACGCAGAATGGTCTGTATGGCCTCGGCATTGTGGTAACGGCCGTCACCACCCAGTACCAATGTATTACCGGCCAGTCCTGGCACACTATTAAAGATGGCCTGGACAAAGCATTCGAGGTAGTGCGGCTGCTGAAAGACGACTACCGATTTGCGCAGTCCGGAGGTGCCGGGCTTTTGATCGTCAAAGGGGCTAACGGATACGCTTTTTATCATCATGGTAATAGTAGTGGTTGCTAATTTTGGCTCAGTATCAGTGAAGCACGAATAGTGGTCAAGGCGCTTGAAATTTTTTCATTCGCCCTCATGTATGGCTTAGCCTTTGATATGAACAAATTACGGAGAAATACCACTATGAGCGAGACCGCGCAAAAAGAGACGTTGGGCTTCCAAACCGAGGTGAAGCAGCTGCTGCACCTGATGATCCACTCCTTGTATTCCAACAAGGAGATCTTCCTGCGTGAACTTATCTCCAATGCCTCTGATGCCTGCGACAAGCTGCGCTTCGAAGCCGTTTCCAACGACGGCCTCTACGAGGGTGATAACGAGCTGAATATCCACATCAGCTACGATAAGGTAGCCAAAACCCTGACCCTGCGTGATAACGGCATTGGCATGTCACGTCAGGAGGTGATTGACAACATCGGCACCATCGCCAAGTCCGGTACCCGACAGTTCCTCGATTCACTGACCGGCGAGCAGGCCAGTGACGCGAATATGATCGGTCAGTTTGGTGTTGGTTTCTATGCCTGCTTTATCGTCGCCGACAAGGTCAGTCTCACCACTCGCCGTGCGGGCGAATCCGAAGCGGTACGCTGGGAATCAGCAGGAGAAGGGGACTTTACCCTGGAGAGTGTCGAGAAAGACTCACGTGGTACCGAGATCGTCCTGCACCTGCGTGACGGCGAAGAAGAGTATCTGGATGGCTGGCGTCTGAAAAACATCATCCACAAATACTCTGACCACATCACCTTCCCCATCATGATGCCCATCGAGGCCCCCGTTGGCGAGTCGGACGAGGAAGAGACCCTGGTAGGGGATGAACAGGTTAACAAGGCCTCGGCACTGTGGACCCGAGGTAAGAATGACATCTCCGATGAGGAGTACAATGAATTCTACAAGCATGTGGCACATGACTTCGAGGACCCTCTGGTGCATCTGCATGCACGGGTAGAAGGCAAGCATGAATATACCTCGCTGCTATATGTGCCCCAGCGCGCGCCTTACAACCTGTATGATCGTGAACATCCGCAAGGCATCAAACTATATGTAAAACGTGTGTTTATTATGGATGATGCGGATAACCTGATGCCTTCCTATCTGCGCTTTATTCGCGGTGTGATCGACTCCAGTGATCTACCGTTGAATGTCTCGCGCGAAATACTGCAAAGCAACAAGGTCATCGATTCCATGCGTTCCGGTTCGGTGAAGAAGGTACTGGATATGCTGGACAAACTGGCGAAGGATGAGCCAGAGAAATACACCACCTTCTGGCAGCAGTTCGGTAAGGTGATGAAGGAAGGCCCTGCTGAAGATATGACCAATCGCGACCGGATCGCCAAGTTGTTGCGCTTTGCCAGTACCCATAAGGATACCGATGAGCAGGTAGTTGCTCTGGACGACTACATCTCTCGTATGCAGGAAGGCCAGGAAAAGATCTATTACATCACTGCCGACAGCTTTAACGCCGCCAAGAACAGCCCACATCTGGAAGTGTTGCGCAAGAAAGGCATCGAGGTATTGTTGCTCACTGATCGTGTGGATGAATGGTTGATGTCATCACTGCCTGAGTTTGATGGCAAGCCACTGGTTTCTGTCACCAAGGGGGAACTGGATCTGGGCGAGCTGGAAGACGAGGAAGAGAAGAAGCAGCACGAAGCGATCGACAAGGATTTTGAGGCTCTGGTGGGCAAGGTTAAGGAGATCCTCGGTGACAAGGTGAAGGATGTACGCCTGACACATCGTCTGACCAACTCGCCATCCTGCCTGGTGGTGGACAGTGGCGATATGAGTGCCAATCTGGAGCGTCTGTTAAAAGAGGCAGGCCATGATACAGCCGGTAGCAAACCGATCTTCGAGATGAATCCTGAACACCCACTGGTGGTTAAACTGAATGCTATGGATGCCTCGGAACGTTTCGATGACTGGACTCACCTGTTGTTTGAACAGGCCTTATTGGCGGAAGGGGGACAGCTGGATGATCCTGCCTCGTTTGTGGCGAGGCTAAATGCCATGTTGCTGGAACTTTCAGCATAAAGAAAAAACGGCCTTCGGGCCGTTTTTTTTTATGTTTTCTTGCATTAGATCAATGGCAAGCTGTTTAATCGCTTCTATATTATAAAGGCGAGTTTAATAATAAACGGTGGAGTAGATGTCATGACAATGAAAAAGAAGCTACTGCTGATTGCGTCCGTTGGACTTTTTTCCATAGTGGGTGCTGCGTTCATGGTAGGGCTTACGGGCTGTGAAGGCGGGGAGTGCCTGGTTCATGGAGAGAATTGCTTATCAAGTTATCTCGAGACAAATTATGGGACCAGCAGTGTCCCTTGTTGCAATGCAGGAGATGTGTGTCAAAATCAGTTTTCATATAGTACCGTTCCTACCTGCAACTAAGACTCCTACGTCTTTCTCGTTCATGAATATTAACCTCAGTGTATGATATAGCTGAGGTTAATATCCTGCCCATTCCTCTGCAGGTGAACATCAAACTGGTTTGTGGTTTGAATACTCATATAGGCAGAATACAGTTCGTCATAGCTATGGACCGGAATATTGTTCATGGCGCTTATTTGATCGCCAGGCACTATGCCGATCCGATCAAATATGCCGCCAGGCACAATCTCATTTAAGACGACCGCAGATGAGTTGCTGTCATCAAACGAGGCATGCGAAAGTAGGTCATGATTCGTGGATTGCTCGAGAAATTGTTGCCGGTTAATCGCGTAGACATTATCGGATAACTGTTCGGTTCCTTTGAAATCCAGTCCATGAGGATACGGTACAGCAGTGCCGTGCCGACCATTATAATAAGCATCCATCTTTTCTTGCCAGGTGTAATAGTGATATGGGTGTATTGACTCACTTGACGTCATATTATTGGTGCTATCAAGAGTCTTCTGATTGGTGGATGACGTTGTTGTAATAGCTACAGGAGTGCTGAAGCCCTGCGAATGATCATTCGTCATATCCGTCAGAACATTATTACTGATCGATAGGTTGTTGTTTTGATGAGTAAGCGGGTTTGTTGTATCCGTTACTTCAGTTCTATCCGCATATTCCATACCTATACGGAAAAGTGCCGTGCTAAATAGCGCGATTAATAGCAGTCTTGTCTTTTTATATGGATTCATTTTTCGTAATTTTAATGAAAAAGGAGTGGAGAGTGAATATGATAAACAAGGATGTCATTGCACATCCCTCCATATGAAAGTATAGGTTATATACTTTTATTTTTGTATTGAGTTAAATCAATGTTTTGAGTCCTGTGTAACAAAACCATGAATCATGTTGCAGATAATTATTCTAACTATCTTATGTCTTGTATACAGACAATGGAGAATATCGAGTCTTATCGTGAAAATTTATGATCAGGAGAAAAGCGAATAGGTATCTTTGTCAACAGGTCCATATCGACATTTAGCTGAAATCATTTCGATATATCCGACTAAAAAACTCGGGCTATTATTTTTGTATCGTTTCTATCGATAGCTCATGGGCAAAGATTAAAGTTTACAGATGTTTAACTTTTGCAGGTCCTTTAAGTAATCTACGTCACTATCTCTGTGCGGATGTTGTTATTAAACTCGCTGCCACAATCAATGAACATGGAAGCTGGATATGTCGAATCAATCAGAACAAAAAAATATGAACTGTTTTGAGAAGCTGGAAACCTTGAACGAAAAACTTAAGGTGTTAGCGAGAGTGATGAAGGAGATGACAGAGGGTTTACAGCAAGTATCAGTTAAGAATTAAAAAAGGGCGCTTAAAGCGCCCCTTTTATTATTCGTGGTGATGGCCGCCGGGGCCATGTACATGGCCATGTTCCAGCTCTTCGGCGCTGGCATCACGCACATCGATGATCTCTACATCGAAGGTCAGGTCGGTGCCTGCCAGTGGGTGGTTACCATCAATCTTAATCTCATTTTCGCCCACCTCAACCACGGTAACGACGGACATGCCCTGTGCCGTATCGGCGTGGAACTGCATGCCGGGCTCGATATCTTCTACACCCTGGAACATCTCTTTGGGTACACTTTCAATCATCGCCTCGTTGCGTTCACCATAACCGTCTTTGGCAGCGACATTTACTGTTAGCTTGTCACCGGCCAGCTTGCCTTCCAGCTCACGCTCCAGACCGGGGATGATGTTCATGTACCCGTGCAGGTAGGGCATGGGTTCACCACCACTGGAACTATCGATAACCTCGCCCTGCTTATCGGTGAGGGTGTAGTGCATAGTCACTACCTTGTCTTTGCTGGCTTGCATGATGAAAAACCTTTGAATTCCGGAAAAAAAGCTATCCTAACAGCCTCCGTCGGTCAGTTCAAAGCCATTTTCCGGCTGCATATTAGTGGCGACCACTAATATATACACCAAGCAGGATCAATGCGGTTCCGGCCAGCTGCAGAGGGCTGATGGATTCGCCCAACACCGCCCAGGCGAGGAGTAAGGTCAATACCGGGCCGATGCTGGTAAGTACCGCAGTACGGCTAGCTCCCAT
>JAOUJT010000236.1 GCA_029883105.1 Gammaproteobacteria bacterium | reverse complement strand
CGGCATTCATCATAAATGCGGGGAATACGGTACTGAACAAGGCCAATGCCAGGCCGTAGAGGTAAAAACCTGCAGGCATGGCAAAGATCGTCGCCTCGTGGGTGCATAAATAATGAATGAATATCATCGCGCTGGCCACCAGCATGGAGTAGGCGGTGAATCTAGCAGTGCCCATACGCAGAATGGCCTTTTGGCTACCCACCATAAAGAAGGCAAAGCTCATTGCTGCCGCCAATACCGCGAGCCCACCGGTAATTATCTCTGTGCCTTCTATGGAGAGCTCAAGGGCAAATACCAGACCTATGCCCAGGTAGCTAAATCCTAGGGCCAGTATCTCTTGTTTTCGTGGTGCCCTGCGTACAGTTATGACCGTCAAAAGCATCACAAAGGTCGGATAGAGATAGAGAATAAGCCGTTCCAGGCTGGCACTAATGTAGTTGAGACCGGTGAAATCCAGATAACTGGACAAGTAGTAGCCTATAAAGCCCAAGTAGAGGATGCGGAGAATATCCGCTCTCTGCATAGGCTCGGGGGTGGTACTGCGGGAATAGAAGATCGCTACGCCGATAAAAAATGGCATTGATATGAGCATGCGTATGACCATAAGACTTATCGCATCGATGTCACCACCAATGGCATATGCCAGTTTGATAAATATGCCCTTAATGGCAAAGCCCAATGAGGCGAGCAGGATGAGCCCTATTCCCAGATAATGGCGGCGAACAGATATTGCACTTGATGTGGACATGGTTCCCTCCGGTGTAACCGTGGGCCCGTCACTGGAGACAAAACAGCCGTGGACGGGGCCACGGCTGGTGAAAAATTCTATGTGTTTAGCAAAGAGCTATTGCATAACAGAGCCGTGGTAGCGAAAGAGGCACCATAGCTTTAGTGATGTGATGGCATTTTTACGGAAATAATTCATCTTTTGAGACTACGGATATCGTTTGTCACTGTCAATTGTTAGTAGATTGTTTTATTTGCGACGCGTTTACGCAGATAAATAGCTAGAGATTGCGACTTTGTAGTAAAAGTGTGAAATGCGTCGTCAAGCTATTGAGCCGAGGTCCCGATAAGGTATTCTATATCCAACACGGACAAGAACCATAACTGAGGATTTACGATGAACAGCACAGGCACTCACAGCAAGTCAGGCACTTCCATCATTACAGCTCTGGAAATTATCAATGAACGCGTGGAATCTCTGGCGCTGATCATGAATCAAATGTCAGACAACTCAGGGTTTTATGCGAAGCAACCGGTTACCCAGTCACAAATCGATCAGTTATTGCAGAGTAACTAGTCGTTATTTGATACATCCCAAACACCACCGTTCGTCGGTGGCATAAGCAAGGGACTGCTTATGAAGGACTCATCCCGGTCCATCTCACGCCGTATGAATTATCATACGGCGTTTTTGATCCTTCCAAGCTTTCATGCGAACAAACTCATTCGTCAGGGATTACACATAAAAAGTTCGTTATGGATAAAGGGATTATGTTTTTACAGGAAGAGTATTTTTATTGCGGGATGTTTATTCTACGTATTGGAACAATCGGGTCTGTGGATATAGTGAAGATTTCTGACGACTGATGTGAGCATCAATCGTCAGAATGGAACTCATCTACTTGTTGCGTTCATCCAAACTGTAAGCTCCAGAACCATTGGCTGCTAACAAGAGCAAACCACCGCTTATGGCCAGGTTTTTCATGAACATAATCATCTGCATTTGATTAGCAAAATCATTGTGGAAAATAAGTGCTGCTACTACGGTAAAGCCTGCCAGCAATATTGATGCGTAGCGAGTTTTCCAGCCGACAATGAGAGCGATGCCTCCACCAATTTCCAACAATATAACTAATGGTAATAACATGCCGGGTACGCCCATTGCGTCCATATAACCCTGTGTGGCGGCATAGCCTGCACCCAGCTTACCCAGACCACCCATAACAAAGATCAAGGCCAAAAGTACACGGCCAGTCACTGGTAGATATTTATCCATTGTGGTTACTCCTCAATATATTGATGTGTCTATCATTATTGGTATTTTTAGTATGGTTGAAAGCGCAATATTTTGCATGGCTTGTTCAGGATTTTTCAGCTAGTTACGGAGGGCATGTTGTAGAAGAAAGTTTGAGTCAGGCTCTCTCTTGTTCGAGACCGAGTGCAATACGCTTTTGCAACGATTCCAGTTTTTTCAGCAGGTAAGATATTTCTTTATTGTCCTTGTTGGCAATCTGGAATTCAAGCCGACCTGCCAACTGATTGATTTCCATATAACCCATATTTCCACTAACACCTTTTAGATCATGAGCTTGCCTTGCAAGTTCATCATAGTCGCCTTGAGCATGAAGTGTGTGCAGTGTTTTGGTCATTTCGGGGAGCTTTTCACAAAAGCGATTGATAATATCTATCAAGTCCGGTTCATCTTGCAGAATTGTCGAGACTATAGGTTCGACGATAACTCTATCATCGACTGTCGTAAGATATTTTGCGCAAGTTGCAAGCAGTTTGTCGCGCTTTAATGGCTTGGTAAGAAATTCATCACAGCCCGCACCATAAAATTGATCCATATCTTCTTTCATAGCATTTGCGGTTAAAGCGACTATTGGAGTAGAAAAGCCTTTTTTTCGAAGACTGCTTGTAGCTTCTATGCCATCCATGATCGGCATTTGCATGTCCATAAAAATAAGATCATAGTCATTATTTAAGACAAACTCGACTGCCTGTTGACCATTGTGTGCGATGTCGGGTTCAAGACCACACTTATTTAAATAGATAGAAAACAGATTTTGATTGTCCTGATTATCTTCCGCAAGCAAGACTTTACCTGATAAATGTCTGTGGGTAGATATAGTGTCAGTCATTGTTTCGGGGTTTGTGTGCTCTGATATGTGATTAATCATCTTGCTGTTTGCTAGATCACCTGCATTGATGGTGAGAGTAAATGTGCTACCACGGCCAGATTGACTACAGACATCTATATCTCCTCCTAACATATTGGCTAAATGTTTGGATAGAGACAGACCCAAACCGGTGCCGCCAAATTTCCTTGTGGTGGAGGAATTCGCCTGTGTGTAAGCGCTGAATATGCGTGACAACTGTTCGTCTGTCATGCCAATGCCACTATCTTCAATCATGAATTGCAATTTGTTGTCACTGCTCTTCTGCACATCCAGGTAGATATAACCGGACTTGGTAAATTTAATGGCATTGCTGCATAGATTAATAAGTATTTGCTTTAGCCTTACGGGATCTGAAATAATTGTTTCAACTAAAGGAAAATGGTATTGGATTTTGAATTCGATTCCTTTGCTCTTGCACTGTTGATGGAATAACTTTTCAATATCTTGTAGTAACGATATTAGATTGATGTTTATGGATTCTACTTCAAGTTTGTTTGCTTCGATCTTAGAGAGATCAAGTAGGTCATTAACAAGATTAAGAATATGGTTGCCATTGCGAATGATGGTATTTATAAAGCCCAGACGTTCTGTCATTGGTTGATCACTATGCAGTAACGTTTCTGAATAGCCGATTACCGCTGACAATGGGGTGCGAATCTCGTGACTTATGTGTGCAAGAAACAGACTCTTTGCCTTGCTTTCATCTAGAGCTTGTTGTCGTTGTGATTCGAGTAAGATCTTTTGTGCATTTACTTTGCTAATTAAAGAGTTAACTACTAAAGCCGCCCAAAGTGTTGACCAGATAATAATAAAGGTGAAGATGCTGATCTCTGCACCATACTGCGAAATAAAACTTTCAAGGTCTTGATGAACCAGAGGGCTAAGTATAATTATGCGTTCAGAGTTTTTATTTAGTGGGGTTGAGGACCATACATAGCTAATTTCGTTAATTTCAATGGTGTCGGTATCATCACTCAAATAAGGTGGGAGGTTTATTAGGCTAGGGTTTATTAGATCAATAATACTTCCATCAAATAGCTGTTTTCTAACAATCAATCCGTCAGGGATTTTCTCCGAAGTGAGATTGTCAAAATCGGCTAGTTTAGTAATGACCTGAAGGTGGTTTCTGGTTTGCTCCAGAGATGCCGTTGAATAACTATCATAGAGTGCTACAGTTCCTATGCTCAAGGCGAGTAATGCCAATCCAATAAATGATCCTATAAGTTTAAACTTGATATTCATCTTCAATATTTATTTTTTTCGTGTTGAGATGCCAGACATTTGGTACATAGGACAAAAAGAGAAAAGTGCCGTTAATAGGTTTATCGCTGCAAACACGCCTACCACCACCGACAATATGGTGTTGGTAAATGCAAAGGGATTGAGTAATGCAATATACGCGCAGACCACTCCTGTAGTGATTCTGATGATGCGGTCAACTTGACCAACATTTTTGTTCATTATTGATACTCCATACAGTTTTCGTGAATCGACAACGATTGTAAACTCAGTCTTCAAGATAGCATAACGGCAGTTTAGCTCACCAGCTTAAACATGGTTTAGATATAAGATAATCATTGTATACTTATATTTCAGGCTAGATCTCTTTTTTGCTAACCCGTTCACAGCATGACTATAGTGCCAACAGAGGTGAGTTGGTACTATTTTCAAATACTGAAATATGGATAGTAATAATAAAATGGAATTACCAATAAAAACGTCT
>JAOUJT010000273.1 GCA_029883105.1 Gammaproteobacteria bacterium | reverse complement strand
GACTCAGTACCGCGCAATGAGTGGGATGAAACTATGAACAAAGGCCGCGCCATATTCCGTGCCGTGGCCATGGCCGAGCGCGGACTTGATAACAGTAAGCAGCACAGGTAAGGGGTGAGACCGATGTTATTAATGATCGACAACTACGATTCCTTTACCTATAACCTGGTGCAGTATTTTGGTGAGCTGGGTGCCGAGGTCGAGGTGGTGCGTAACGACCAGATCGATCTCGAGGCCATCGAAAAAATGGCTCCGGATCATCTGGTGATATCACCGGGTCCATGTACACCAAAAGAAGCCGGCGTATCGGTTCCTGCAATCCTGCATTTTGCAGGCAAACTGCCCATCCTTGGTGTCTGCCTGGGACACCAATCTATCGGTCAGGCCTTTGGTGGTGACATAGTGCATGCATCAAAGGTGATGCACGGTAAGACTTCCATGGTGAAGCATAATGATGTCGGTGTGTTTGAAGGCTTGAGCAATCCCTTCGAGGCTACCCGCTACCACTCTTTGGTGATCGATAAGGAAACCTTACCCGATTGTCTTGAAGTGACCGCGTGGACAGAACAGGAAAATGGCGAGATGGAAGAGATCATGGGTGTGCGCCATAAGGAGTATGTGATCGAAGGCGTGCAGTTCCATCCGGAATCGATCCTCACACAACACGGCCATGATATGTTACGAAATTTCCTCAATATGTCTGGCGGCACCCGCTAAAAAATCATTTTTTTCCATCGGGAGACACGGGATGTCTGAACCGCACTCACAACGTTTTATGTTGTGGATTACCCTGATCGTAGCCATGTTGGCGATGCTTGCTCCTTTCAGTATCGATACCTATATGCCATCGTTCCCCGCCATTGCCGGGGAGCTATCTGCCACCGCTTTGCAGATGCAGCAGACCATGAGTTTCTACATGGCCGGCTTTGCCATCATGAATCTCTTTTACGGCTCTCTTGCCGATGCCTATGGTCGTCGCAGTGTCGCTCTGTTGGCCCTGTTGGGTTATGCCGCCGTATCGGTGGCCTGTGCCCTGGTTACCGATATCGATACCCTGTTGTGGCTACGTGCCGGGCAGGGTGCTTTCGCTGCTGCCGGGGTCGTCGTGGGCCGCGCCCTGGTGCGTGATCTGTTTGATGGTGCGCAGGCACAAAAGGTGATGTCGGCATCGATGTTCTGGTTCGCCCTGGCTCCGGCCCTGGCGCCGGTCATCGGTGGTTGGTTACATACCCAGTGGGGCTGGCGTTCGGTCTTCTGGTTCCTTACTGCTCTGGCGCTGACTTTGTTCCTGCTGATCTTGTTTCGTCTTAAGGAGACGCTGGCAAAGGAACAACGTACCTCCATGCATCCTGTCTATCTGTTTCGCATGTACTGGAAGGTGAGTCTTAACCTGAGGTTTATGATGATCAGCATCTCGTCGGCGATGTTCTTCGCGGGCTTTTTTCTCTATATCACTTCGGCCCCGACCATGGTCTATGAGCATCTGGCCCTGGGAGTAAATGACTTTGGTTATCTGTTTGCCATTTTAGTGCTGGGCATCATGATCGGTTCGCGCCTGTCCGGGCGCATGGCCGGGATCTGGTCACAGCAACAGCTGATGACGGTGGGATATGCCCTGATGCTGGTAGCGGCAGGGATAAATGTGGTTCAGTCAGTGCTATTTCTGCCTTCGTTTCTCACTACCATCCTGCCGGTGAGTTTTTATGCTGCGGGGATGGCCTTGCTGTTGCCCAGTTTTACCATCATGGCGTTGGACTGTTTTCCGAAAAACCGTGGCCTGGCTTCATCACTGATGGGCTTTATTCAAATGGGTTCCAATGCGGTGGTGGCCGGACTGGTGACGCCTTTGCTATACCATTCCGTGCCACAGCTTGCGCTGGGCATGATGGGTTTCGTCCTGCTCTCTGTTGGCCTCTACTGGATCGGGGTACATCGTCCCGCTACCGCTTGACCCTCTGCGGTGGAGTCGGGAAAATGCGTAAACTCGGCAGATGAATAATAAAGGTAGATACCCATGGATATGCAACAGGCCATTAAGGCGGTAACCGAACAACAGGACCTTACCCGCGAGGAGATGACCGACGTTATGCGTCTGATCATGACCGGCGAGGCGACCCAGGCCCAGATTGGTGGTTTCCTCATCGGTCTGCGCATGAAGGGCGAGACCGTGGACGAGATCACCTCCGCTGCCGGGGTTATGCGCGAACTGGCTACCAGGGTGGATGTGACTGGTGAGCACATGGTCGATACCTGTGGCACCGGTGGTGATGGCGCGTCTACCTTTAATATCTCGACCACCTCTGCCTTTGTGGTCGCAGCAGCCGGTGGTCAGGTGGCCAAACATGGCAACCGCTCCATCTCCAGTAAGTCCGGCAGTGCCGATGTACTGGAGGCCGCCGGGGTGAACCTGGAGGTCAATCCCGCCCAGGTAGCGGAATGTATCAACAAGGTAGGGGTAGGTTTCATGTTTGCCCCTGCTCACCACAGCGCCATGAAACATGCCATCGGCCCACGCCGCGAAATGGGTGTGCGTACTATCTTCAATGTCCTGGGACCACTGACCAATCCCGCCGGGGCCCCCAATCAGGTGCTGGGTGTGTTTAGTGAGGCCTGGGTAGAACCGCTGGCCGAGGTGCTGGGCAAGCTGGGCAGCCACCATGTGATGGTGGTACATGCCGAGGACGGCATGGACGAGATCAGCATCGGTGCCGATACCAAGGTTGCCGAGCTGAAGGATGGCAAGGTGAGCACCTACACCATCAGCCCCGAACAGTTCGGTATCAGCAAGGCCGACGTGGCCGCCATCGCCGTGGATGGAGCCGAAGACTCCCTGAACATGGTCAAGTCTGTTCTGGATAACCAGAGTGGTCCGGCCCGCGACATCGTCGTTCTCAACGCCGGTGCAGCCATCTATACCGCCGGACTGGCTGATTCGCTGGAGGCCGGAATCAAAAAGGCCGACGAAGTGATCGCCTCCGGTGCTGCCCGAGCAAAACTGGATCAGCTGGTGGAAGTTTCAAATTCGTTTATAACTCTGTAGTTAATTGAGCGCAACATGACCGATACACCGGATATTTTGAAGAAGATCATTGCCCGTAAGTGGGAAGAGATCGAAGAGTGTAGTCAGACGGTAAGTCTGGCGGAGCTACAGCAGCAGTGTAAGACTGCCAGTGCGCCGCGTGGTTTTGTACAGGCCATCGAGGCACGTATTGCCAAAGGTGAATCTGCGGTGATCGCCGAGATTAAGAAGGCCTCTCCCAGCAAGGGAGTCATTCGTGAGAACTTTATCCCCGAGCAGATAGCCACCTCTTATGAACAGGGCGGAGCCACTTGTTTGTCCATCCTTACTGATGTGGATTACTTTCAGGGTGCCACTCAGTATCTGATCGATGCCCGTGCTGCGACCTCACTACCAGTGATCCGTAAAGATTTCATCATCGATGAGTACCAGGTCTATGAAGCCCGAGCTATGGCTGCCGACTGTATTTTACTTATTGTCGCCGCACTGGAAGATGCCAAGTGTATCGAACTTATCCAGTTAGCCCATCAATTGGGTATGGATGTACTGGTCGAGGTACATGATAAGGCCGAGTTGGAACGTGCCCTACACTATCCGGTTAAGCTGTTAGGCATCAATAACCGCAACTTGCGTACCTTCGAGGTTAGCCTCAATACTACCCTTGAATTGTTAGAGATGATCCCCGAAGAACGCATAGTCGTGACTGAAAGCGCCATCCATGCACCGGAAGACGTGAAGCTGATGCGGGACAATGGTGTGAATGCCTTCCTCGTAGGAGAGGCCTTTATGCGAGCCGACGAGCCGGGCGAGAAGCTGAAAGAGTTAT
>JAOUJT010000272.1 GCA_029883105.1 Gammaproteobacteria bacterium | reverse complement strand
ATATGGACGGCATCCTGCCACTCTCCATCCATTTGTAGAGCGTCCACTTATTGTTAAGCCCCATCAGATCAGCGATGTTATCGACGGATAGGTTCTTCTTGCCCTTGGCGTATTCCAGGCACAGCTCCATAGCGTGCCGAAGTGACGTGGCGGTGGCACGTTTCCAATTTCGTCTAGCCATTGGAGCCTCCAGAAATGAAGGCGTCCAAATAAACCGGGGGATTGCTCTGGTGTATGAATTCAGGCTTGGCTAGGCTTTTCCATAACGCAACCAGGAACAAAACCATGCGAAATAACGACCAGATACCGAAGGAATTCCAGCAACACCTAACGCCTATGCCCGCCAATGTTCTGCATGAGTTCGATCCAGCATTCATATTCATGGATGCCGATCCCCTTGAAGCCGAGCGCCAAGCCATAGTAGACGCTCTGCCAAAGCCAGCCTGGCCTTCTTTGAAAACGATCTCAGAGGACGAAGCCAATGTGGTATCGAATCGTTTCTCCGCACTTTTTCAGAGTGGAGACGTACCATCTCCCGTTGAACTGAGTTGTGCGCTTGCGCTTCTTTCACCGTCGAATATCGAGCTTGTACAAGTTCGAATGGTGCAGATTCGTAGGGCAATCTGGCATGCCCGGCATTATCAGGGGAGGGACTTTGATAGGACCCGAGTATTTGCGGTCCCACCTGTGTGGCGTCGTCGCTGGGAGTCTCTGATTGCGGGGAATCTACGACCGGCGTATGTGGCGCATCTGGGTGTGGGCCAGTTTTCCTGATGGTGGGTTTTGCCATGTTAAGCAACCCTCAACCCGGCTTCTTCCAGTTGAGCCTTGGCCGCCGCGAGGCGTTCCTTACGAGCTGCCTTCTGATCAACCTGGTAGCGTGGTACATCAGGAAATACCACCGCAACGTCCAGATGAATCAAAGCGGACAGGGCCACGGCAGCCGGACGACTCTCCGCACGGCGGGCCGACACGTTCATAAGGTGATGGGGTGAACAGCCAATCGCCTCAGCGGCCATCGCCCAGGTTAGGCCCTCATCTTTGAGCGCCTGGTGTATTGCTGAGTAGTCCATTGCTATACTCGCTTGTTTTATGTTTGTTAATCTGAAAGTGTGACCATTTGCTTACATTGTGGTTAAGACAATACATCAACGAATTGCGCACTGTCAACAATAAAATGCGCGTCCGATTCGCGGCCTGCGTAATATTTTGCTTGTATGGGTATTATTATGAAGAAAAACAAAGAGCTAGGAAGAATCGGACATGGTTAGCGAGAATCGGACGGGGCGTCCGATTCAGGACCAGAGAATCGGACGACTGCCTGAACGACTGACGGCCGCCATAGGGAAAGAGTCCGTGCGCTCAATCGCTGACCGCGCCGGTATCTCGGAAGGGACGGTGCGTAATTTGCTAGGGGGTGGGACGCCAAGGCTCGACAATATTTTGCGTATCGCTGACGCGGCAGGGGTCTCAGCATCGTGGCTTACTACAGGCGAAGGAGGCATGCTGCGTACCGAGCACTCCGACCAGGAAGTTGTCCCGCTAAAAGAGAAAGAACCAACAAATCAGGAAGTTATCGACGAGATACGCAGCCTAGCGGCACGGGCGGCTCTGAATATAAAAGGTGAGGCGTTGACACCGGAGGAGCTTCAATGGTTGGAGTGGTACAGACAGATGAGCCCCGAGGACCGGGAACTGGTGGAGCCTATGGCGCGAAGGTTTGCGGAGCGGGGTAAGGACAAACAGGAAGTGGGTTAACTAGGTACCGGGCTGAGAACACGCCGCCGTCTGCCGCCAAGTAAAATCAGCACCACAGCCGCCTCGTGTGCCCGTATAGCGCCGATATCAGCGCCATTTCGCTTGGCTAATAGATAGATGGACTCGAACAAGCAATTCACCTGCTCTCGTATATGATTATTATTATTCACGGCATCGTGCCAGGAATCGCCCCGGACAACCCTTGCCCGAACAACGTGACGTTCCACTTATTATTAAATGTTTTTTAAACGCTGCTTAATCTATTTGTTATGATTCGCAACTCTAATGAATATCGTTCGACGATTAGCATTTCTTTAATGGAATTCGCAAAATGACAATATCAGCCATCTTAACAACTAGGCTCAACACAATCCGCGCCACGCCGCCGTTTCCCATCATCTCCCGGCCAATCCCATCAATTCCCATCTCTTTCGTTATTTAAGTGCCGGTAAACAACCAGGCTATCGCCAACGATAAAGCGGTGCATATCCTTGGCCTGCTCTCTCCTGGCGGTGTACACAGTCATGAGGAACAGATCCACGCCATGATCAAGTTGGCAGTGGATAGAGGTGCGAAAAAGGTCTATCTGCATGCATTCCTTGATGGTCGCGATACGGCGCCTAAAAGCGCTGGTGATTCTATCAGTCTGATGGAACAGAAATTCGATGAGATCGGTGGTGGCAAGTTTGCCTCCATCATTGGCCGCTACTACTCCATGGATCGTGACCACCGCTGGCCGCGTATTCAGGCGGCCTATGAGCTGATAGCAGAAGGTAAGGCGGAGAATACCGCAAAGACCGCACTGGAAGGCCTGGAGATGGCCTATGCGCGTGACGAGAACGATGAGTTTGTCACCGCCACCACGATTGTGCCGGAAGGAGAAAAGGCCGTTCAGATCGAGGACGGTGACGTGGTGATCTTTATGAATTACCGCTCTGACCGTGCGCGCCAGATTACCCGCCCCTTTATCGAAGACGACTTTGAGGGCTTCGAGCGCTCCGTATACGCCAAGCTGGGTGCCTTTGTCACGCTTACCGAATACAAATCTGATTTTGCGGTTGATGTGGCCTTCCCTCCGGATCGTATGTCCAATGGTTTTGGTGAATACATCTCTCAGTTGGGTATGCGCCAACTGCGCATTGCCGAAACCGAAAAATACGCCCACGTTACCTTCTTTTTCAATGGTGGTAGGGAAGAGCCCTTTGACGGCGAGGATCGCATACTGGTGAACTCTCCGGATGTGGCCACCTATGATCTGCAGCCAGAGATGAATGCCGCAGAGTTGACGGAGAAGCTGATAGCGGCGATCGAAAGTGACAAGTACGATGCCATCATCTGCAACTATGCCAATCCTGATATGGTGGGCCATACGGGCAAGATGGACGCGACGATTCAGGCCTTGGAGGCGTTGGATGTCTGTGTCGGTCAGGTGGTCGAGGCGGCAAAAAAGGCCGGAGGTGAGTTGCTGATCACCGCTGATCACGGCAATGCCGAGGTGATGCGTAACCCGGAGACCGGCCAGCCCCATACGGCCCATACCATGAATCCGGTACCTCTGATTTACGTTGGTCGTGAGGCAGAGATGGTAGAGAGTGGGGCCTTGTGCGACATTGCCCCCACCATGCTGTTACTCATGGGACTGGAGCAGCCCAGCGAAATGAGCGGTCGTCAGCTATTGACACTTAATTCCTGATCATCGCATGGGGACAGGGAGACCCCGCTCGGATACCATGTTTGCTGTGAGCAGACAAAATGGAACCATCCACTTATTAGCCCTGTTGCTATGTTTATCACTACCCTTGACGGTGGTGGCCGATAGCGATCCCCATCTGACCGCCAGCCAGCTTAAGCAGTTGCGTGGCCACATCAAGACCATTCAGAGCCAGATTGATCAATTACGCGGCCAACGTCAGCAGAGTGAGCGGAAGCTGCGTGAGGCCGAACGCCGTATCAGTATTTTGGGTGGCTCTATCCGCCAGTTGGGCCAACGCATAAAACACCAGCGCAAGGAATCACGCCAGATCCAGGGAGAGATAACTCAGCAGTCGGGTCGTTTGAGTGGCAACCAGGACGCCTTAAAACAACATGT
>JAOUJT010000271.1 GCA_029883105.1 Gammaproteobacteria bacterium | reverse complement strand
ATTTAACAGATAATAATATCCATTTGTCTCATTTGCGAGTTCTGGCAAACAACTCGCGAACGATTTCATCACAAAGCATGCGTAGCATGCCAATACGATCGTTAACTAACGCCTTTATCGATTATGGCCCATGATACGCATGATATGGCTCTGAGCATCGTAATCAGGCTTAGTACCTTCGTATTATGCAACAAGTCATCCTTCATTATCATAGACCTGGGATCAGTTTTTCTTTCTAATAGTAGGCCTACCTTTGAGCTAAATGTCTGCGTGGGTCCATGCTATCTAAAAATGTGTTTGACTATATTATTGTTGGTGCGGGTTCGGCTGGTTGTTTATTGGCCAATCGACTTTCTGCTGATCCGGGTACCAATGTACTGCTGCTGGAAGCAGGTGGTAAGGACGATTATTTCTGGATCCACATCCCTGTTGGCTATCTCTATACCATTAACAATCCACGTACGGACTGGTGCTACAAAACCGAGCCTGATGAAGGCCTGAATGGTCGTTCATTGCATTACGCACGTGGTAAGGTACTGGGCGGCTGCTCATCCATTAACGCCATGATCTATATGCGGGGGCAACCGCGCGACTATAACGAGTGGGCCAGCCTGGGCAATCGTGACTGGGAATGGGACAAGGTCCTGCCCTACTTTAAAAAATCAGAAAACTACATCCATGGTGCCGACGACTTGCATGGTGATCAAGGTGAACTCAGTGTCGTCGAGCGCCGGGTAAACTGGGAGATTTTGGATGCCTGGCGTGATGCGGCCATAGAAAATGGTCTGCCCCTGGTGGATGACTTTAATCGTGGTGACAATGGCGGCTGCGCCTACTTCCAGGTCAACCAGAAGAATGGCCGTCGGCAGAATACCCACCAGGCCTTTGTCGAGCCGGTGCGACATCGTAGTAATCTCACAGTACTAACCCATGCCCATGTGGAAAAACTTATTATTGAACCAATCGATGGTGATATACGCGCCACCGGCGTGCAACTGCGAATAAAGGGTGCAGAATTACAAACACTTAGCGCTCGCAAAGAGGTGATCCTCTCGGCAGGCTCCATCGGCTCACCCCAGCTCCTGCAACTATCCGGTATCGGGCCAGGCAAACTTCTACAACAACACGGCATAGAAGTGAAACACGAACTGCCTGGTGTCGGTGCCAACCTGCAGGATCACTTGCAGATCCGTAATGTGTTCAAGGTGCATAATGTCACCACCCTCAACCAGCAGGCCAATAGTCTGTTGGGTAAGGCAAAGATGGGCTTGCAATACCTGCTATTCAGAACCGGTCCCTTAACCATGGCACCCAGCCAGCTTGGTGCCTTTGCCAAGAGTGATCCGTCTTACCAAACACCGAATATCGAGTGGCACGTACAGCCTCTCAGTCTGGAAAAATTTGGTGATAATCTGCACCCCTTCGCGGCCATTACGCCGTCCGTATGTAATCTGCGTCCCAGTAGTCGTGGTCACGTAAAGATAAAAACGGCCAGCAGTTATGACCATCCTGAGATCAAACTCAACTATCTCTCCACCGATGAAGACAAACAGGTGGCCATCGACTCGATACGTTACACCCGCCGCATCATGGCCGCCGATGCCCTGAAGAAATATCAACCAGAGGAATGGCGGCCGGGGGTGAATCTGCAATCGGATGAGGAACTGTTACAGGCAGCGGGTGATTTGGGCACCACCATTTTCCACCCAGTGGGCACCTGTAAGATGGGGAATGATGAAATGGCTGTGGTCGATGATCAACTGCATGTCCATGGTATTAAGGGGCTGCGAGTGGTCGATGCCTCGATCATGCCGACCCTGACCTCAGGCAATACCAACGCGCCAACCATCATGATTGCAGAAAAAGCTGCCGATATGATCCTCAACCCCCGCCAAGAATCATAATTTGGTCGTCATCGTAACGAAGCCCAAGCATCACAAATAACGCCTCACACGGGAGCAGTAATCGCGATATTCATCGCCAAACTGCTCCAGTAAAAACTTCTCTTCCAGGATTTTTATCTTGAAATGATAGTTAAAAATAAAGAACAACAGGCTAAAAAAATACAGCCAATTTGGCAGCATCAGAAATACGCCGAAAAAGGCCATATATAGTCCGATGTACAGTGGATTTCGGCTAATGGAATAGAGACCACTGGTTATCAGTCTGGTTTTTTCGCTGGGAAAATTAAGTCTATAGGAACGTCCCAACTGAAACTGGCAGCTTAAGAATATACCCATTCCAATTACGACCAGACTCATACCCAGTATGCTGATGCGGGTGTCCTGCATCGCAAGTACGGGAAAATAGTGGTTCTGTGTATCCGGGTCGATTAGAAAGAGCAGACTGTAGCCTATGATATAAAGGCCAGCAACACTGGCAAGCACAGGCATCCATCGCATTCCTTTGGGAATCTCTTCAAAATGCAGCGAGCCAGAGACTCCCTCATTATTATTGCGGCGCACATAGGCATTATAGATAAAAATGGAACCCAACAATACGGCATAAAAAGAGAACACAACAATCAACTTAAGCTGTAATATAAAATCGTCCATCTCTCCCCCTACTCTACCCTCGTTACAAATAATGTTGGATCCGTTTGAGATTTTCCTCTATGTCAGTGTAGCTATGGGAAATAAATGTTCGTTGTCCATCCACTTCCAGTACCAGACTGGGAAAGCCCTGTGCACCAAGAGATTCGGCGAACATAATCTCTTCCTGTAATCGCTGGTTTAGTATTTCGCTCTGAATCGATTGTTGAAAGCCTTTAACATCCATATCCAGCCCCTCTGCCAAGAGAGAAAGCTGATCATAGATCGAGGGATTACCTGCTTGTTGGTAGTAACACTGCTGGATAGCCGTAATCATCTCCCGTTCTTTGCCTGCATCACGCGCCAGCAAGACCGCCTTACAGGCCGGATAGGTGGAGCGCATCGGTGTATTACTACGCCAGAAATCATGATTAAAACGGGCACCTGTCTTTTCGCTCACGCTCTGCCACGTCTGTTCCAGGCTCTCACGCATGTCCATAGGCATCGGCGTGTGGCTTTCTGCTGCCAGGCCACCGAGGACATAACGGATCTCCACGCTACCCTCCAGGCGTTCACACATGGCATCCCAGGTTGTCTTAAAGCCCCAGCACCAACTGCACATGGGGTCGTGAATATAATAGAGGATAGGTTTCATAGTGAGGTCTTATCATTACCGTTGTATTAAATCACGCTGATGATTTCCTGCTTCACCACGCTCAAACAGCGGGCACACAGGCAATCATCATAATGGTTTTGTATATACTCCATCTCGGCATCCGACAGGCTGACGCCGCTGCATTGGCATAGGTGGATATTGCCCACCTTGCACTCAAACTCCGAGTGACAACGTGGGCACTGTTTGGCCTCATGTTTCATCAATAGGCCAATGCGTAATAAACCACATACAACCAGGAGAGCAGGCCATGAAAGATGGCCCACAAAATAGACTTATTAACTGACCAGGAGATGCTGATGGCCAATGCGGTACCAAAGGATATCCCGCCCCAACCCCAGTAACCTAACTTATTCACATATACATGCGCCATGCTATTCACCAATTTATTGTTCTCAGACAGGCAGCTTAGGAATCGTTGCCTGCATCGATTCCCGTTGCGAGAACTCGTTATACCAGGCCGATAGATTAGGGTGCTCCAGACGCCAGTCCTCATGGGCAAAACGGAAATCCAGATAACCCAGCACCACGCCAGCACAGATATGGCTCAGACTGATCTCGGTGGGCCAACCGCCTAGTTCCGACTCCAGCGCATGCAGTGAACGCATCACGGTATCCTTTTGCCTGGCATCCCACTCGACAGAGCGCAA
>JAOUJT010000044.1 GCA_029883105.1 Gammaproteobacteria bacterium | reverse complement strand
GGCAACTGATCCACAGCAACCGGGCTTAGGCTGATGCTGTCGGGATTAAAGCTTTTGGGGGTGATGGCAAAGGGCTGGAAGCTGGCGAAGCTCTTGCCTGCGGCAGCGCCCAGGCCCAACATACCCAAACCCTTGATAAAGTCACGACGTTTCATATCAGTTTCCTCCCGCTATGGTCGAGAAGGTATAGAACTCAGACAGTCTCGATACATAGTCCATAACGATCAGGGATTGCATGTTGCGGTTATTACTATAGGCATTATCGGCAAAGATAGTACTCAAGGCACTCACCTCGGCATCGGTGGCTTTACGGTCCACGGTGGAGAGCATGATGTAGTGGATAAAATCGGCCTCACTGAGGAAGTCCACATCACCGCTTTCCGGCGCGATAAAGCTGCTCTTCCAACCGCCGTCACCGGTGTTAAGGGAGTCGGTGGTGTTGCGGCGGTCCAGTAACAGTCGGTCACGAATGGACTTGTGGTAATAGGCAAAGGCGAGGGAGTCCAGGGGCACCTGATTATTGCGCCCCAGCTTGTAGCTCATGGGATTTTGGCGGATCTCGCCTAAATCAGGCCGGCTGGAGCCCGGGTTATTATCATTGATGTCATGGAACATATAGTTCCAGGCATACCAGTCGATTTGGGCTCCGGTGCCTAACAAAGTCTCTTCATAGGTCTTGGTACGAGGGTTGTTGTACAGGTACTCCTTGGAGAAGAGGATGGCCTTAAATATATCCTCAAAATAGACCGGCTTCCCTGCGGCAATACTCTGGCTAATGGAGACCCGCTCAGCCTCGGAGTAATCGGCAAAGAAGACATTCACCAGACGTGTGGTCACCGCCGGGATGAGGGACGCATGCTCGGCGATGGCCTGATAGAAGTCATAACAGTCGACAATGTCGCCACGACCCAACAGGGTTTGTGGCTGGGTATTGATGTTTATGCCCTTGCGCAACTGATAATCCTCGGCATCGTCTGTGAGATACCAGTTTTGGCAGGCGATGGAGGCCAGTGGCACCTCGGCATCCACAAAGCGCATGAGGAAGATCTCCATCATCTCGCGGGTATTGTCTTCCGGTGAGCGGAAACGACGCCAGTTGGCCTGCGAGGTCATATGGTTGTAGACGATCTCGGAGATGGTCTTGCCCTGAGAGAAGGCATAGACCAGATGGTCGTTATAGATCATCTCCACATCGGTATGGTCGACACTATCCAGCTCAAAGGCCGGAGAGAAGAGGATATTATTGCTCAGCACATAGGCCATCCAGCGATGGAAGTAGTCCTTACTCAGGGGCAGTTCCTGCAGAGTGGCCATGGGGATGGCGCGTGTATTAAGTAGTCGAGATTCGGTGGTGAAATACTTTCCCAGAACACGGTCGAGGAAATCCTGTAGATAAGGCTCGGGGGTGTTCATGCTTGTCCTTACCTGGTCCAGATGATTGATATTACTGCTCAGTACGGGGCTGGAAAGACCATCCCGGAGCTTAAAGAATTCATCGGCAGGCATGCCCTTATACAGGGTGTTAAGCAGTTTATTGCTGACCGCGTATTTTTGTTCCGGGCTCAAAGACATATAGTCTTGCGATGACAGTGGTACGGCCTTGACACCGGCATTGGGATCATTGACGGGGGCGCAAGACTGTAACAAGCCCAGTAGCAATAAAAAGCCTAGAAAACGTATGTGCATAATTACCCGTACCTGATTGTCTTTCTCTACATCGACCATATATCGGCGACACTGACTCGTTACTTTATTCTGGCCAGGAATGCATTTCCCCACCTTGGTTCCACATACACTGTGTATTGGCTCACAATCCATCAAGCTTGCTGACCGTGGCGGCTATATTGTACACACTATCAATGGGTTATTTATCTGAGGATCCAGTGTTGCACGCCTTCGGTACGCAGAAAGTTCTCGGCATTATCCCCTTCCAGCATGGCGAAGGTGGCCAACATGCCGGCCTCCAGGCAGGTTGAGGCAATGACCGTTACCGAACGCGGTGCATGAGGGATGGGCCAGCCGTTACGCGGGTCGAGGATATGGGAATAACGGATGCCGTCTCGCAACAGGTAGCGGTGGCTGTCACCACTGGTGGCCATAGCGCCCTGGGTGACGGCAATATTGCCCCGACTGACCGTCTCTTGTTGTGGGTCCTCCACGGCAATCTGCCAGGGCTGCCCCGAACACCTGGGGCCGAGGACATGTAGATCACCACCGAAATTCACCAGGCCGTTCTGCATACCCTGTTGTTTGAGTAGAAGGGCAGCGCGATCTACGGCGTACTCTTTAGCAATGCCACCCAGGTCGATCTCCATACCCGCTTGCAGGCGTAGTTTTGGGGCCTGCCAGCTGAGTTTATTAAAGCCGACGAGGTGAAGTAGTGCGGTGATTTGTTCCTGCTCGGGTAGTTGATCGCTGCCATCGAATGTCCAGGCCTGGCGCAGAATGCCCGAGGTGATATCAAAACGTCCGTCACTTAGATCGAAACAGAGTTTGGCATAGTCCAGCAGTTGAGCGGTTTCCTCATCCAGCTCAAGCTCTTGACCATGGGCATGGTTGATGTGATGAATAATATTGTCACTGCGATAACGACTGAACTTATGCTCGATGCGCAGGGCTTCGTTATAGGCGAGTGTCGCCAGCTCCAGTGCCTGTTGTTCACGGTCACAGTCCAACAGGATCTCGCAGGGACTGGCCATGGCCTGAAAGCGGCCGCACCAGTAATCATGCGTACGGCTGAGCTGAAGCCCTGGCTGAGACATACCGATCTATTTCTTCAGCAATTTCTTGATTCGCTCTTCGGTCTTTTTCTCATCCTTTTGTAAAAATCCCAAATGCACATAGCGAACACGGCCTTTGCGATCGATCAGATAAGAACTGGGCATGGCCTTAACCCTATAACGTTGTGCGACCTTGCCATTGGGATCGAGACCAACAGGGAAGTTGATGCGGAAATCACGCAGGAATCGTTTTAATTCCGCTTTGTCTTTATCCAGGTTGATGGTGATCACCCGCAATCCCTGTTTTTTGTATTTGCTTTGCAACTTGCGCATCCAGGGAAAGGATTTTCGGCAAGGCTCACACCATGAGGCCCAAAAATCCAGATAGACCACCTTGCCCTTATAACTGGAAAGCTTGATGGTTTTTTTATCCAGGGTTTTAAGGGAGAAATTCGGTGCCTTATAGTTTGCTGCCTGACTGCTGGCCATCGGCATTAGTAGCAGGGCCAGAAATAAACCCAGTAAGGGAGGAAGGGATTTGTTTAGTATTTTCGTCATAGTGACCATTGTAATAAGATGATCTACATCGTGATAGGTATTGGTCGTGGTTATCAGCGAGGCCAGGGTCCGGTTTTACGCCCCAGATTATCCAGGCTTAGGGATTCAATCTGGGTGTTGCCATCATCGTCCGTGAAGCTGCGTGTAGCACTCAGGGTATAACGATTCTGGGTTGGTACGCCATTATTGAGGGTCCAGGCGCATTTTGGGGAGTAGATGGTGGTATCACCCATGGCGCGGTTCTTATCACTGCAAGGGCCACTGCCAAAGTTAGGCAAGCTACAGTCTATATAGGAGTGGGGTACCTGACGTGCATAACACTGCTGCATCGCTGCGGCCGCACGTAAGAGGGCATTGACCGCATCTCCACGTTTGGCATCATTGAGTTGTTTGTTGTAGTAGTTCCAGCCGACCAGAGAGAGTATGCCGATGAGGAATACTACTACCATCAGTTCTAGCAGGGTAACGCCACGGTTAAGATGTGGTTGATGCATAAATTCTCTGCGTGTCGGTTTAGTTGAGTTGGTCATAGTAGAGACGTCGCCAGGATTGACGTATCAAGGCCGACTCTGCGGTCCCATTGCCGATGTTATTGGTGTGCGTATTGGCGCTACTGTCCGGGGTATAAACCGTTGAGCCTAATTTACTGGGTCCGGCAGGAATAGCGCCTTCGATCTTACGACCACTGACGACTGTGTCGGCCCCTGCGACGTTGATTCTATCGGCATTGTTGACGTAAAAATCATTATCAACATCAAATACAGAGGCAAGGGTGCGTGCTCCGCTGGCAACGTCCAGTGCCAACAGCCAGCCACTACCACCGATATCACAGGCATTGCTTGTGGGGGCGATGCTGACAAAGTAAACCGTGTTGGCATGGATCAAGGCGGAGTCGATGACCCTTTCCCCGGTTTCATTCAAGCTGATATACCAACCCCTGGCTGGTGATGTTGCGGCATAGAGTACAGGTTGTGGTGCCGTCATAATACGGTAAGTACCCGAGGCGGTACTCACGCTGCTAAAGGGACCTTGTTCTACCAATTGCGATAGCGATACAGTGGAACTAGTGCCATTGTCCCAGATGCCATAGAGGAACTGTGTCTGGTTTGATGATCGATCTGCATTCACAAGATATTGGCCACTGCCAAACATCACCATCAGGTTGGGCGAAGTAGCATCATTACTCGGCATGTTAGGATTAAAGCTCACATTGGGTGGAGCGGTGATCGCCTGATAGTTATTGGTGGTAAACAGTTTCAGAGGGGTCCTGCTACTCCAGGTTGCAGCACTGCCACGTATATCAAAGGCCCAGAGATTGCCAAACAGATCTCCGGCATAAACACGATCGGCGATCTTGTCACCGTTGTAGTCCACCACTTGTGCCGGACTTAGGCCATTCTTTGTATCAACACCCAACATACCGAGAGATTGAGCGCCTGTGCTGAGGACATAATAGTCTTGCCCCAAATCCCATTGCTTGTCACTGCCGGGGCCACTGAGTTTGAGCATGAATAGTTGTGCCTGACCATCGTTGGCACCGCCTGCCTCATCGTTATAACCGTTACTGACGATCACATACCACTCTATACCTGAAGCATTACCGACAGGGGCAATAATGGGCTGACCATAGCTGTGACCCAGATCCGGGTGGGTGAACTCCCACATGACCTGATTGGCACCGGTGGCCGCGGAGCTGAACTGGTTCGGATCCGTAATGTTCAAGGCATAGAGCCCCTTACCGCCGCCACGCAGGCCACCGACCAATACGGTATTCCAACGATTATTGAAATAGGCATCGGACACCGTTGGTGTCGCATCCACATAATACTGATGTTGATAGTCAGGCTGACTCAGGTAGTGCAAACCACTGTTTGTGGTCGCGGACTTGAACAGGCTGGCAGGGATATAGGCAAAGCGTTCATCGCCAGTGGCGGCAGAAAAGCCGTGCAGCATGCCATCATTGGCACCAACGTACACCATCGCCTCGCGGTTTATATGGTCTTGTTTGTATGTGGAATAGGTAGCGATCTCAGGGAACGGCGCACGTTGTGGCCAATTCTGATCCGGAGCCCCTACATGTACCGCCGAGCTGTGGATGATGTCACCGAGGCGACTGCTGCGATCACGCAGGTTGCGGGTAGTCGAGCAAGAGGCCGTAGAGCTTTTTTCACAGCCACGTTTGCCTGCGATAAACAACAGTCGTTCCTGGGCATTGGCATCGGAGGCCTCGATACTGCCACTGCTATCGGTACGCAGATCATTTTGTTGCTCAGTGCTGAGAGAAACCCAGTCAAACGGGATGCCATTTTTGCTTTGAGGGTTATAACTAATGATGCTGCGTGGTGAGCTGTCGAGACGGGCGTCCAGTTTCTGTGCCGCGCTCCACACCTGACTGGCCAAACTGCCGTTACGGTTGACGCCCTTGGCCACCAGATCACCGCTCCAGGCGATGGAATTAAACTGGCTGATAAAGGCGAGGCTGTCGCTGCGTGCGGAATAGCTACTAAAACCAATGGCGGCTGCCGTACCTGTATGGGCACCGACTTCACTCTGCCATGTCTGTAATTCGCCACTTAGCGAAGAGGGATTGTCTGTTGTGATCATCTCGCCACGACCATTAATGCTCGCGTGATAGAGATCATCAAGCTGATGCGGGTGATTGTGTGTGGTTGGGTCTGTCCAGGTGGGGCCGGTGGTATAGGCCTCGGCAATGGTGGAGTGGGTCTTGCCGTAGATCGTATCGCCTGGTGCACCCAGTGACAGTGCAATGGTATTCATGTGCAATACGGTATTACAGTCGAGACTCGGGTCTGGGCTGGGGCCGCTACAGGCTGCGGGTGGCGTTACCTGCCCCTCGTTTGAGATACGGATATATCTGTTGTAGCGATAGGCAATGTCCGCCAGGGTGCCTGTGTAGCTATCCTCGTATGGGGGATTTTGATTGTTGTCATAATTTTGGTTAACAAACCTTGGGGTTATGTCATCGGCGTAACCATCGGTGGCCAATACGGCGACATTCTTCTCGCATAGATGCGGTATCGGGCTGTTGGTCGTGCGGCCCAGTTGACGACCGGCATGGCGCAGGGCGTAACGATTAGGACTGCTGCTGAGAGCGGAGACGGAGCTATCGTAAATGGACTTTAACAAGGCCTGACGATCCGCCTCGACATCCATATCGCGCATGGTAACCGTGATGCGATTGTTGCTGGTAAAACTGCCTACCCTGGTAGCGCGCAATTCAGCAAAGGTCCTGGCCAGACTACCGCGCATGGCTAGGTGACGTTTGCGGTAATAAGTAAACCAATTGGCAAAGTTTTGGATCGCCAACTGATATTGAGCGGCAGAAAGGTAGTTGGCTGGTTTGATCTCATACTTGTCCATCAGGCTGCCATCGGGGGCAAGACAAGTGGGGCAGGCAGAATTGCCGCTATAACCGGTGGTGTCCGTGCTGCCAGCCTTACGAAAATAGGTGGCAGGGAAATAGACCACGCCCCGTAGTGATTCGCCGACCACTGGAAGATGGTTTTCATCCAGCATGCCGGGATAGAACTTGAACTGCCAATGGGGCTGGTTCCAGTTAGCATGAGTGGCATCAAAATTCTGTGTCAGATTGAGACTGCCAGCGCCCGCTTGTATGGGATCAAAGCGTGCCGCAGAGGGGAGGGCATCGGCAAAACTATAACCCCCTTGGGATGGCCAGGGACGGTAACTGATGCGGGGATCAAAATAGGATCGGTTGTAATCGGGACTGCGGGCGTAGGCATAGGCATCTGCCGGTGGCAGTGCGAAGTGGGCATTGGTTCCATCGCCATTGATACGCTGGCCGTTGAAAGTGCTACTGTGGCCATTGGGAAACAGATAGGTAAATTTTTTCCAGGTACTGCTATACCAGGCCGACTTATTGACGTTGATCACACCGGCAACATGCTGATCATTACTGTCGTGGCCGACAAAACTCTTGTCCCATGAATGCCACCATAAGGCACCATCGCTGGTGGGCATGAGTAGCTCAAAGTCCATACTGGCAGAATCATCGATGGCCAGCATGATATTGGGATCGACATTATTGCCTAAAAAGACGGGTGCCGTCGCCAGGGTGCCCGGTGCCGCATAGCCAAGGCTCGGTATCAGAGTGGCGCTGAATAGAAGGCTAAGGGCGAGGTTTTTTTGTCTCTTCATTTGCATCCCATTACCACCTGTAATTGGCTTGTAACATGATACGTGACTGAGCCGAACTGCCATAACCGATAGCGGTTATACGAACCATCTTCACCTTTTCCGGCTTGTTCAGATCAGGGCCGACGTCCATTTCACCGATACGTTCAATGATGTAACGAGGCTGTTGAGCATGCAGGCTGACATCGATGTTTACCAGGATAGAACCATTACCCGTCCAGGTTGCCTTTTGCGTCCACGGTTCGCTGGTCCCGGGAGGTGTCTCAGGATACAGGCCCGCATTGTTTTGTGCATTTTCAAAGTCGTCCCAAAGGATCTGGTTTTGCCTATCCTTTAAGGTGTTTTCTGCTGTTCGCATGGCAATCTCTGCCGCCTGCATGGCGCTGGTTACATCACGTTGATGGGTGGCGAGTTTATGTTCGATCACCGAGCCTTGCATAATCGATACCCCTAGTGAGGTAAGTATGACCAACATAATCAGGCTGATGATCAGTATTGCACCAGCTTGTGAGCGGGGAGACTTAACGCATGACATCATTTTAGGCCCCTCCATTTCTAAGCTGTATGGTTGAGGTATAGACCTTACGGATGTACCCATCCACGGTCTTGCTGATGGTGCTATCCAACAAGGTATAGTCCACGGTGGCAGGGGTAGTTGCCAATTCATCGGCGGTCAGAACCGTTTTTTGTGAACGCACTAAAATAGCGATCTGCAGGCTCACCACACTATTATAGTTGTCCGCAACGGTCGGATCGGCAGATATCTGGTTGGCGCTGAGAAATTTATTCACCGAGCCGTCGCCGTCACTATCCAGACCATAGAGTACACGCATGTATTCGATTCCAGAGGCCAATGGCCTCGCGTTATCATCATTGACCTTGGCATAGAAGGTATCATTGGTAGTGAGGTAATAGGCGGTGGTCGCGGCCTTGTTTAATACCGTGTCACGGACATCAAATTTGTCCAGTGGCGTACTGGAACCCGGCCCACCCCAGTTACCGGGATTGTTATTGGCCACATGTTCTATTTCAACGATGGTGGTGCCGTTATCCTGGGCGGTGGCAATATTGGAGACCACAAAGGAGCGGCCCTTTTGACAATCCACAGCGATAAGAATGTCGTCGGCACAGATGCCGTTGATCTTATCGGCACCATTGCAGGAATTGGGCGCTGAACTGAGGTATTCAGCATAGAACATGCTATCGGATTTTTGCTTCACCAGGCGAAAACCCTGTTCAGTGGCCCGGCGTACCACCACCACATCACTACCGCTGAGTATGGGCAGACTATCCAGTACTGCGGGTAAGACACTGCTGCCCTTGAGAAAGCCTTGAATTCCTATATGAAAGGGATGGAAATAGGTATTGTCGTAGGCCGCGATACTGGAGGTGTAGTGATTCCCGTCCAGTTTGGCACAGCCCACCATCCCCGCCTGTTGTACCTGTTCACCGATATAATGAAACAGATAGCGAGCGGTATCCTGCATATCCGATTGTTCTGTATCACCCACATACAGTTGCTTGGTGGAGAGAAAGATCTGTCCCATCCCGGCCAGCAGGATAAGGGAGATAAAGGACGCCAGCATCAGCTCCACCAGGGTCATGCCTGTTTGACGTAATGGGCTCATTGGCTGTCTACCTCAAACGACATACAGTCCAGAGGGGGGCAGGTGGTCGGTAGCAGGTTGTAACGCTGGATCTTACCGTTCCACATCACCGTGATCCGAATGCGGTCACCATTGAGCAGGGTCTTGCCAGTACCTTGCAGCAGCAGGTCAGAGTTCTTCAGTGCCGCAGACCAGGCGAGGATGTCATTACTGGCGATGGTGGCAGGATTACAGCCTGCGCTGCAATCGACACCGGTGCCGCTAACCGCCACGGTATCGATGGCATTGTAAAAGCCTGCCCTTACCCCAACGGGGTTAGCACGCATACGTTCAGCCAGATCCTCCATCAGCAGGCTGGCCTGGGAATATTGGAAGGACATGTCCATATTCTTTCTCGCCACGCCTTGCAGGGCCGCCAGACCCAGCAGGCTTATGGCAGAGATCAGCAGGGCGATCATGACCTCCATGAGGGTAAATCCCTTTTCTCGTCTCATATCACCGATGTTATTAAACCTGAGATTAACTATATATCGACCACTAGTGCCGATAATGAATGCTAAATCTAGCCCGCTGCAAGCGGAGTCACAATAGGCACTTGGGATTTGTCTCACCGCTAACAGGATATTGGCATCTTTTCTGCGGTAGAATCTGGGCTTTATCGGCAACCGCACATCGGCTAGGAACAGATCTGTGAGTGTAAAGAATCAGGATATTTTGATCGTAGGCGGCGGCATCATAGGCATGTTGACGGCGCGGGAGCTAGCTAAGGCGGGTGCCAGTGTGCGCTTGTTGGAGCGGGGGGCGACTGGTCAGGAATCCTCCTGGGCCGGGGGCGGGATCATCTCGCCGCTATATCCCTGGCGTTATGAAGAATCGGTGACGGCCCTGGCGGCCTGGGGACAGCAACACTACCCACAACTTTCCCGTGAACTCTACGAAGAGAGCGGCATCGATCCTGAGTTGCTACCCAGCGGCCTGCTGATGCTGGATGTTGAGGATACCGAGGCGGCCCAGGCATGGGCCACAGCACATCAGCACAAGATTGAAACCCTGCATGCGGATGGCCTGCGTGATCTGGAACCGGGTCTGGCCCAGGGGGACAGTGGCCTGTGGATGCCCGATGTGGCGCAGATCCGCAACCCGCGCATGGCCCAGGCGGCCCGCAGCGCCTTGCAAAAGCTGGGCGTAGTGGTAGAGGAGCACGCTGAGGTAACCGAACTTATGGTCGAATCCGGGGTGATTCGTGGGGTGCAAACCGTCAATGGGCGTTATGACGCAGCTCAGGTGGTGGTGGCTTCCGGGGCCTGGAGCGCAGAGTTGTTGGCACGTTTGATGGTGCCTGTACAGGTTGAACCCGTTAAGGGACAGATGATCCTCTATCGTGCCCAGCCCGATGCCATTCGGCACATTGTGCTCAATCATGGCAAATACATCATCCCCAGACGTGACGGGCATATATTGACCGGTAGTACCCTGGAGTTTGTGGGGTTTGAGAAATCAACCACCGAGGATGCCCTGATGGAACTGCGTCAAGCGGCGGAGCAGATGTTCCCCTTACTGGCGCAGTGTGAGGTGGTGAACCAGTGGGCAGGACTGCGTCCCGGCACCCCTACGGGCATCCCTTATATCGGTGAACATCCCCAGGTGCAGGGTCTCTATCTGAATGCCGGACACTTTCGCAATGGCGTAGTACTGGGACCCGCTTCCGCGCGCCTGATGGCGGATTTGGTACTGAAAAGGGCGCCGATATTGGCCCCGGATGCCTACGCATTGGACTCAGTCCACTGATGTGGGATAATTGGGCTATATTTAGTTTTATTTGTTGGAAAATGGATTCTATCTAAAGCTACCAGTCCGTGGACTGGAGTTACGAGGTAACAGCATGTTTAGTCAAGTCGTCACCAAAGCAGATGCCATCCACAAGCTACAGGATCAGGGTATCAACCCCACCCAGCAGCGTATCGTTATCGCGCAGTTACTTTTTTCCCGGCCACAACATCTTTCTGCAGATCAGGTGTTGATGAGCGTGCAGGACAGCGGTACCCATGTGTCCAAGGCCACGGTCTACAACACCCTGTCTCTGTTTGCGGAAAAGGGTTTGGTGAAAGAGGTGATCGTTGACCCGAGCAAGGTATTCTACGATTCCAATACCGATCTCCACCACCATTTCTACAATGTCGATACGGGTGAGCTAGAGGATTTTGCCAATAGCAACATGGCGATCGAAGCGATGCCCGAACTGCCTCAGGGCACACATCTGGATGGCGTAGACGTTATCATCCGCGTTCGAAATACCAGCGCTTGATTCATCGATGCCCTGTGGGACTGCTGTCTGCGACCACGGGGCATTGATTCACTTCTTTAATTTTATCTTCCGCGTCATTGCTGCTGGTAATTCCCTTGCAGTAGAGAAATAATCAAATGGTGTGTCGTAATGGTGTTTGAGCTTACGCTATGGCAGTACAGTACTTAACCTACCTGGGACGTAAACGTCTGCTGCAGCTTGCGGTGCTGGTGTTTATTATTCTTTTTATCCTCTTCTTGCCGTCCAGTACACTGCGATACAGCTCCTCGACGATCATCAGTCATATCCTCAGTTATCGCATTCACTCGCCATCGGTGCTGGAGGTTGAAGGCTATAAACTGTCGCACCTGGCCTTGCGTCAACTGTATGCCAATACAGAGTACCAGCCTGTTTGGGTAGGCGATAAAGGTCCTAACCATCGCGCCAATAGTTTTCTGCGTTGCCTGCAAAATAGTTATCGTGATGGCCTGAATCCAGAAGACTATCGTCTGCATGTGCTGCAAGGCCTGTGGAAAGAGCGTATCCCCGAACGCCTGGCACAACTGGACCTGTTGCTGTCAGATCTCTTTATGCAGTATGCCCGCGATATGTATCAGGGGCGGGTGGTGCCACAGAGCGTGGACAAAGACTGGTTTTTGAACCTGCCTGCACTGGATATGCAGCAGCTGTTCGAGCAGGCAAGTGTTGAGGAAAGTGTCTGTCATTCGATCTTTTTGTTACGCCCCAAACATCCTCAATACGCACGCCTGCGCCAGGCACTGGCCGAATATCGGCAGATACAGCAACAAGGTGGCTGGTCATCGATACCATTAGGCCGCTTATTAAAATCGGGTATGGAAGATGCGCAGGTGCCACTGATACGCCGGCGTTTGGTTATTAGCGGGGATTATTTTGGCACTACCAGTGACAACCTGATTTTTGATGAGGTGTTGAGCGAAGCGGTAAAAAATTTCCAGAGCCGTCATGGCATATACACCGATGGCATGGTGGGTGATGAGACACGGGTAGCGATGAGTATCCCGGTAGAAAAACGCATTGCGCAGATACAGGCCAACATGGAACGCTGGCGTTGGGTGCCGCGTCATTTGGGTCATCGTTATATCGTCGTTAATGCTGCGGGTTATGAACTGGAAGTGATCGAGGATGAAGAGCGTGTCTTATCCATGCGTGTGGTGGTGGGTAAGCGTGACCGACCTACGCCAGTGTTTACCAGTGAACTGCAGTTTGTGGATTTTAATCCCACATGGAATGTACCGCACTCCATTGCCGTGAGGGATATCCTGCCCAAGTTGCAAAAAGACCCTGGCTTTACGAAAAAGCAAAACATGCAGATCCTTAGCGGCTGGAATCAGAACGAACACGAGGTGAATCCATACGATATTGATTGGCAGTGGTATAGCGACAAGCATTTTCCTTTTCATTTACGTCAACCACCGGGGCCGAATAATCCGCTGGGAAGCATCCGTTTTCTCTTCCCCAATAGCCACGAGATCTACCTGCACGATACCAATCATGCCGAATTATTTGATTTGCCAGAGAGAAACTACAGCTCCGGTTGTATTCGTGTTCAAAAGCCACTCAACCTGGCGCGTTATCTATTAAAAGATGATGCCAACTGGAGCCGACAAAAGATCCGTAGTCAGATAGATACCGGCAAATCTCTCCGTTCGCAACTGGGGCGTACCTTACCGGTGTACATCCTCTACTTTACTGCCTGGGTGGATGAGGATGGTCGCCCCTACTTTTATCAGGATGCCTATCAGCGAGATCGGGAACTATTGCTGGAGATGGGAGTTCCGACCTACTGAGTGAATAAATACGCAGACATAGGGAGATGAGAATGAGAAAGCTAATCATTGGCATAGTAATAGGTATCTTTGCTATAGCGTCCTATGCTTCGACACTGTCGCCTTATCAGGGAGAACAACAACGTCGCATCAAGGCGCTGTCGAGCAAGGTGATAGAAGCCTACCTGGCTGGCAAAGGTATGGGTTTTGCCAAGGCAGCAGAATTGAATCACTATCCTGGTCCGCGTCATGTACTGGACCTGGCAGAACAGCTCGCCATGAGTGCGGAACAAGAGAACAAGACGCAGGCACTATTTGATAGCATGCAAGCCAAGGCCAAGACCCTGGGTGAGCGGTTGGTAGAGCAGGAACGAACACTGGATCAGATGTTTGCCAGCGGAAAGGTGGATAATCAAAACCTGAAACAACAGTTGTTGCACATCGGAGAGTTACGAGCCCGCCTTCGTTATGTGCACCTGCAAGCCCATTTGACACAAAAGTCCTTGCTGACGAAACATCAGATCATACAATATGACCAGCTGCGTGGTTATAGTGCAAACGGTGCTAAGCATACAGGTAGTGTTGATCATCACCATTAGTGAAATGTTTGTGATATTTATTCCCTGCGCAGTACTTTGTTAAACGCTGGCCGATAATTATTGTCTAAGGTACTAACACATGCAAAAAGATTATCAGAAACATAGATAGGCTCAATGAAGAAAAACATCGGAACTTTTCTACAAAATGTGATGTCCAAACTCCTAATGTATGCCGGTTTCAATGAGGTGTGAATAGATGACGAACAACACAACTACTACAGTACTAAGCAAGTTCACAGAACGTCGTAATATTCTGCGCGTGGGTGCAGGGGTTGCGGTGGCGCTGATGGCCTCACCTGCCCTGGCCAGATCTATAGCGCCTGTGTCGGTCAAAGGTGAACGTAGCCTTTCCCTCTATAACATCCATACCGGTGAAAGCCTGAATACTGTCTACTGGCAGGATGGCCTCTACATCCCAGATGAGATGGCAAGCATCAACCACATCCTGCGTGATCGTCGTAACGGTGAGATGGAACAGATGGATATACGTCTTATCGATATGTTGTCCGAATTACATAACAAGGTAGATGGCAAGAAAGCCTTTCAGATCATCTCCGGCTATCGCTCACCGGCCAGCAATAGCAAATTGCGTAAGGTGAGTGCCAAGGGCGGTGTCGCAAAGAAGAGCCTGCACATGCAGGGGCGCGCCATGGACATACGTCTGCCCAGGGTAGAGCTGAAGCATCTACACAAAGCCGCAGTACAGATGAAGAAAGGCGGTATTGGTTACTACCCACGTGATGGTTTTATCCATGTGGATACCGGTCGGGTACGTTACTGGGGCCAGCATGCCTAAGGGTACTTAAATGACTAAACGAAAGGAGCCGCAAGGCTCCTTTTTTTAGGTATATATGAAACGGTAGTAACCCGATTACCCCATGCCGATATTCATTCACCCTTGGCTATGCTTCGGTTTGGATTGCGTATCCATTCACTCCACGAACCGGGGTAGAGTTTCGAGCCGTGCATGCCAGCATGTTCCATGGCAAGGATGTTATGACAGGCGCTGACGCCGGAGCCACAGTAGTGGATGATCTTGTCGGCAGAATAGTTTTGAATGACGGCGGCAAATTGTTTGTTTAGTTCACTAGAAGATCTAAACAGACCATTTTCAATATTGTCTGTCAGTGGATAGTTTACCGCAGCAGGTATATGACCGGCGACGGCATCGATAGGTTCGACCTCACCACGAAAACGCTCGGCTGCTCGGGCATCGAGTAACAGAAAACCTTGTGTCTGTTTATTCTCTATGGCATCCGATTCCACTATCCAATCATTTTGTCTGTGTGATAAGAACGGTGATGGTGTCAGGGATGG
>JAOUJT010000043.1 GCA_029883105.1 Gammaproteobacteria bacterium | reverse complement strand
GAACCCCGAACGCCTGCTTCAGGTGATTCGTGATGAGCTCAATGAAATTCGTGAAAATTACGGTGATGAACGTCGTACAGAAATTCTCGAGAGCCAGTTAGATCTCACCATGGAAGATCTGATCACTGAGGAAGATGTTGTTGTTACTTTCTCACATGAAGGTTATGCCAAGTGTCAGGCCATGGATGTCTACAATACACAACGTCGTGGTGGTCGTGGTAAATCTGCAACCAGTATGAAAGAGGAAGATTTTATCGACAAGCTGTTTGTGGCCAATACTCACGATACGATCCTCTGTTTCTCCAGTTTCGGTAAGGTCTATTGGAAGAAGGTCTATGAGTTGCCTCAGGCCGGCAGGAATGCCCGTGGCAAACCTATTATCAACCTGCTGCCGCTGGAAGAGGGTGAGCGCATCAGTGCCATTCTGCCCATCCGTGAATATGCTGAAGACAAACACATCCTTTTCGCCACTGCTAACGGTACGGTAAAGAAGACCTCACTGTCTGATTACTCACGTCCGCGCACCTCCGGTATCATTGCCATCGATATTCGTGATGGCGACAAGTTGGTGGGTGTCGACATCACCGATGGCAATAGTGACATTATGTTGTTTACCTCTGCAGGTAAGGCGGTACGCTTTAACGAAGAGAATGTCCGTGTCATGGGACGTAATGCCGCCGGTGTACGTGGTATCAAAATGCCTGCAGGTGTTTCGGTTGTCAGCTTAATCATTGCGGCCGAGGGCTGTGTCCTGATGGCCACCGAAAATGGTTACGGCAAGCGTACCTTGATCGAGGATTATCCGGTGCACGGACGAGGTGGTCAGGGTGTTATCTCTGTACAGACTAGTGAACGTAATGGCTTGGTAGTTGGTGCGGTGCTGGTACAGCAAGAGGACGAGATCATGCTTATCTCCGATGCTGGTACCCTGGTACGCACTCGTATTGCCGAGATCTCTACCATGGGCCGTAATGCCCAGGGTGTTCGCCTGATCTCTCTCTCTGAGGGTGAGAAACTGGTGGGTGTTGAGCGCATCGATGAGGCCTCTGCGGACAATGGTAACGGCGATGAGTCCGAGAATGGGGATGCTGACAATGCTAGCGCTGATGCCAATACTGAGTCTACTGAAGAAGACCATAACAACGGTGAAGGTGCAGAGGCATCGACACCGGAAGATGACAATAGCTAGGGAGTGAACAACACAATGGCGCGTGTATTTAATTTCAGTGCGGGTCCGGCGATGTTGCCTGAAGAGGTATTAAAGCAGGCGCAGGCGGAGATGATGGATTGGAACGGCTCCGGTATGTCGGTAATGGAGATGTCTCATCGCGGTAAAGAGTTTATGTCCATTGCCGCAGAGGCCGAGGCCGATCTACGTGAGGTGATGGTCATACCGGACAACTACAAGGTGTTGTTCCTGCAGGGTGGTGCCTCCAGTCAATTCGCTGCGCTGCCGATGAATCTATTGCGTGGTAAGTCCAAGGCGGATTACATCAATACCGGTGACTGGTCGAAAAAGGCCATCGCCGAGGCCAAGCGCTATTGTGATGTGAACATTGCTGCCACCACGGATGGTGGTAACTTTACCTCTACACCGAGCCAGTCTGAGTTGAATCTAAGTGCGGACGCGGCCTTTGTTCATTACACCCCTAATGAAACCATTCGTGGTGTAGAGTTTCCCTACATACCGGATACCGGCGACGTGCCACTGGTGGCGGATCTATCTTCGACCATTCTGTCTCGTCCGATTGATGTTTCCCGCTTTGGTGTTATTTATGCTGGTGCGCAGAAGAACATCGGTCCGGCTGGCCTGACTATCGTCATCATACGCGAGGATCTGATCGGTGAAGTGATCGATGGTACGCCCAGTATGTTCAATTATCAGATCGCTGCGGACAATGAATCCATGTACAACACACCGCCGACCTATGGCTGGTATCTGGCAGGTCTGGTATTTAAATGGATCAAGAAAAATGGTGGACTCAAGGCTATGGCAGAACTCAATGAGCGCAAGGCTGCCAAGCTCTATGCCGCCATCGATGGTTCAGACTTTTTTGCCAACCCCGTCGCGGCTGAGAGCCGTTCGTGGATGAACGTGCCTTTTACCCTGGTCAAGCCTGAACTGGATGCGACCTTCCTTGAAGAGGCAAAAAAGGTTGGACTGACCACGTTAAAAGGTCACCGCTCCCTGGGTGGTATGCGTGCCAGCATCTACAATGCCATGCCCGAGGCGGGTATTGATGCCCTGGTGGCGTTTATGGCCGACTTCGAAAAACGCTACGGGTAAGATCACTAGCCTTTAACGCTGAGATCGCAGATAACGCAAAGAAAAAAGAAAATAAAACTGTTGTGAGAGTGAGTTGGATTTATTGAGTTTTAAATCGGCTCTTCTCTGTGTCCGTTGCGTCTCTGCGATCTCTGCGTCAATAAATAGTATAAAAGTATTGGGGAGTTGCGGTGATGTTTAAGGTTTTGACGTTGAATAATATCGCGGTGGAAGGGCTGGAACGTCTGCCACGTGAGCAGTATGAAGTGGCCTCGGAGATCCAGCATCCCGATGCCATCCTGTTACGCTCGTTCAAGATGCATGATATGGCAATCCCCGACAGCCTGAAGGCCGTCGGTCGTGCCGGTGCCGGGGTGAACAACATCCCCGTCGAGAAGATGACTGCCGCAGGTGTACCGGTATTCAATGCCCCCGGTGCCAACTCCAATGCGGTAAAGGAGCTGGTGGTGGCGGGGATGTTGATGGCCTGCCGTAATATTGCTCAAGCCTGGGACTTTACCCGAAACATCGAAGCGGATGATGCCGAGATGAACAAGCAGGTAGAGGCCGGTAAGAAGAACTACGGTGGTTTTGAACTGCCCGGCAGAACCCTGGGTGTGATCGGTCTTGGTGCTATCGGCCGCAGCGTGGCCAATGTGGCGTTGGCGATGGGCATGAAGGTAATCGGTTATGATCCGGGCATTACTGTTGAGGGTGCCTGGCACCTCTCTTCCGATGTGGAAAAGGCGACCAGTGTGGATGACCTGTTTAGCCGTTCCGATTTTATTACCTTCCATGTGCCACTGATTGATGCCACCAGGAATATGATTAATGCAGACCGTCTCAATAATATGCGAGACGGAGTAGTGATTTTGAATTTTGCCCGCAACGGCATTATCGATGATGAAGCGGTATTGGCAGCTATCGATAAAGGCAAGGTTTATGCCTATGTTACCGATTTCCCCAGTAATTTGTTAAAGGGTAAGGAGAAGGTGATTACCCTGCCACATCTGGGAGCGTCTACCAAGGAAGCGGAAGACAATTGCGCCATTATGGTGGCCGAACAGGTGAGAGATTATCTGGAAAACGGTAATATTCGCAACTCGGTGAATTTCCCCGAGGTTATGATGCCTAGAGCCGAGGGTGGTTATCGCATGGCGGTGGCCAATTCCAATGTGCCAAACATGTTGGGCCAGATATCTACCAACCTGGCCAATGCCGGACTAAACATTCTGGACATGCTCAACAAGTCCAAAGGTGAGGTGGCCTACACCCTGGTGGATGTAGACCAGGCCTTGCCTGATAAGGTGGTGGAGGATATCCGTGCCATCGATGGTGTGTTAAGCGTCCGCGTACTGTAAAAATAGAGACCTATGGCAAGCGAAGAAGAGAAGCTCAAGGCGATCCGTGAGCGCATCGATCAGATCGATGAGGATATCCAGCGTCTGATCAACGAACGTGCTGGGCAGGCGCAGGAAGTGGCACGGGTGAAACTGGAGGCCGGTAGTGAGGCCCAGTTCTATCGTCCCGAACGTGAGGCGCAGGTCTTGCGTACAGTGCGTGATCGCAATGCAGGTCCCCTGGGTGCCGAAGAGATGGCGCGCCTGTTCCGCGAGATCATGTCTGCCTGTCTGGCGCTGGAACAGCCGATGAAGATCGCATTCTTGGGGCCTGAGGGCACCTATACCCAGGCCGCAGCACTAAAACATTTCGGTCATGCGGTCACTACCGTGCCCCTCGCCGGTGTGGATGAGGTGTTCCGCGAGGTAGAGGCGGGCAGCTGTCACTATGGCGTGGTGCCAGTGGAGAACTCTACCGAGGGCGTGGTTACCCATACCCTGGATCGTTTCCTGGTCTCTTCTCTGGTGGTGTGTGGTGAGGTGGAACTGCGTATTCATCACCAACTACAGAGTAAGGATGCCGCTTTGTGTGACATCCACAGGGTCTATTCTCATCAGCAATCCCTCGGCCAGTGTCGAGAGTGGCTGGATGCCAACCTGCCAACGGTAGAACGCGTTGCGGTAAGCAGTAATGCCGAAGCGGCACGTCTTGCAGCACAGGAGGTGGGGGCTGCAGCTATCGCCAGTGAGACCGCCGCCGAGATCTATGAGTTGAATATCCTTGCTGCCAGTATCGAGGATGAGCCGGAGAATACCACGCGCTTTCTTATCATCGGCAAGAACGGTACCCTCGCCAGCGGTGAGGACAAGACCTCATTATTGTTGTCCACCCGTAATGAACCCGGTGCCCTGTTTCGCCTGATCGAGCCATTTGAGTCTCACAACATCTCCATGTCACGCATCGAGTCACGTCCTTCACGGCGTGCCACATGGGACTACGTATTTTTCATCGACATCAACGGCCATATAGATGATGAACCGGTGGCACAGGCCCTGGAAGAGTTGAAGAAAGAGACCACCCTGTTAAAAGTCCTGGGCTCCTATCCCAAGGCCGTTTTGTAGATCGAGGCAACACACACATGACCGATTTTCTTAAACTGGCCCTGGCTGGCGTGCAGGGCCTGGCACCATATCCGCCCGGCAAACCCATCGAAGAGGTAGAGCGTGAGTATGGGGTAAAAAATGCCGCCAAACTGGCCTCCAATGAAAATCCTCTGGGCCCCAGTCCCAAGGCGATCGAGGCGATGCAAACTGCGGTTAAGGATGTCTGGCTCTATCCTGATGGGAATGGTTTTAATCTGAAGTCCAGGCTCGCCAGTAAACTGGGCGTGGCGATGGATATGATCACCCTGGGTAACGGTTCCAGCGATATCCTGCAGTTTGTTATGCAGGCCTACGTGGACAAGGACAGTGAGGTGATCTTCTCGCAACACTCGTTTGCCATCTATCCCATTCTTACACAGATGATGGGGGCGACTGCGGTGGTACCTCCAGCCAAAGAGTGGGGCAATGATCTGGATGCCATTGCTGCATCGGTGACAGAGTGCACCCGGGTGATCTTTATCGCCAATCCCAATAATCCCACAGGCACCTGGCTCACCGGGCCAGAACTGGAGACCTTTCTGGCCAAGGTTCCAGAACGGGTGATCGTGGTACTGGATGAGGCCTATTTTGAATACGCCATTGCCCCGGAAACCGGTGCCGATGCATACCCTGATGGTATGCTGTGGATAGATAAATATCCCAATCTGATCGTCTCGCGTACCTTCTCCAAGGTCTATGGCCTGGCAGGTGTTCGTATCGGTTACGGTGTCTGTAACGCACAACTGGCTGATGTACTTAATCGTGTACGCCCACCGTTCAACGTGAACAGTATCGCCCTGGTAGGGGCTGAAGCGGCCCTGGATGATAGTGAACATGTGAACAAGTCGGTACATATAAACGCAGCGGGCCTGAAACGACTCTATGCCGGATTTGAGGAAATGGGTTTGGCCTTTATACCTTCAGCAGGCAATTTTGTTGCTGTGGATCTGGCACAGACAGCAGCGCCTTTTTATGAGGCATTGCTCAGGGAAGGGGTCATTGTACGTCCCGTGGCCAACTACCAGATGCCTACCTATCTGCGCATTACTGTGGGCAGTGAAGAACAGAATACCAAGGTGCTGGCAGCACTGAAGAAGGTCTTGGCGTGATTGAACAACTGACTATCATCGGTCTTGGCCTTATTGGTGGCTCACTGGCCCTGGCGCTGAAACAGGCCGGTGCGGTAAAGCATGTCACTGCCTATGCCCGTCGTCAGGAGAGCATAGACGAGGCCCTCAAGTTGGGTGTGATCGATAGCGGTTATACCGATATGGGCCAGGCAGTAGCCGGTGCCTCGGTGGTGGTGGTGGCGACCCCTGTAGGAGTAATGGGACAGATGTTCGATCTGATTAAACCCTATCTGACCGAACATATGGTGCTTTCTGATGTGGGCAGTACCAAGGGCAGTGTGGTGACAGCGGCGAGCAAGGTCTTTGGCCAATTACCCGCAGGGTTTGTACCTGGTCATCCCATTGCCGGAACAGAAGAGAACGGGGTAGCTGCGGCATTTGCCGAGCTCTATCAGGGACGACGGGTGATACTTACACCTTTGCCCTCGAGTTCAGAACTGGCGGTGTCTGCGACCAGACATATGTGGGAGGCTTGTGGTGCCAAGGTGCTGGAGATGGACCTGGAACATCATGATGAGGTACTGGCAGCCACCAGTCATCTCCCACATATGCTGGCCTTTGCTCTGGTGGATACCCTGGCTCGCATGGATGAGAGTGAGGAGATCTTTGCGTTTGCCGCCGGTGGTTTTAGGGACTTTACCCGTATCGCTTCCAGTAATCCGGCCATGTGGCATGACATCTGCCTTGCCAACCGGGGGGCACTGCTGGCAGTATTGCAGCGCTTTAGCGCCGACCTGGGAGAATTGACCCAGGCCATTGAGAGTGGCGACAGTGAATATCTGCTGCAAACCTTTCGCCGCGCCAAGGGTGCGCGCGATCGGTTTGCAGAAAAGTTTTAAGGAAAACTCATATGAGTCTGATCTTTGAGGTCGCCCCGGGTGGCCAGCTACAGGGTAGCCTGCGTGTGCCGGGCGACAAATCCATCTCCCACCGATCCATCATGCTGGGTTCTCTGGCCGAAGGTACCACGGTGGTCGAAGGCTTTCTCGAAGGTGAGGATAATCTGGCGACCCTAAATGCCTTTAGGGCCATGGGGGTGGAGATCGAAGGTCCTGACAAGGGCAAGGTAACCATACATGGTGTCGGTATGCATGGGCTTAGGGCTCCAGCAGAACCCGTCTATCTGGGTAATGCCGGTACTTCCATTCGTCTATTGGCGGGGCTAATGGCTCCCCAGGCCTTTGATGTCACCATGATCGGTGACGAATCCCTATCCAAACGTCCTATGCGCCGAGTCACCGATCCGCTGACCAGCATGGGAGCGGTACTTCTCACCGAGGAGGATGGTTCGCCTCCGATTCGGGTACAGGGTGGAAAAAAGCTCAAGGGCATGCACTATCAAATGCCCATGGCCAGTGCCCAGGTTAAGTCCTGTATCCTGCTGGCGGGTCTCTACGCCGAGGGTGAGACTTGCGTCACCGAACCGGCCCCCACTCGTGACCATACCGAGCGTATGCTCAAAGGCTTTGGTTATGAGGTACGTGTAGCGGGTAGTACCGCATGTCTTACCGGTGGCGGCAAACTCACCGCGAGGGATATTGATGTTCCTGCAGATATATCTTCGGCCACCTTTTTTATGGTGGGTGCTGCGATCAGCGAAGGCAGTGAGGTAATCCTGCAACATGTAGGCATCAACCCTACCCGTATCGGCGTGATTAATATCCTGCGCCTGATGGGGGCCAAGCTTAGTATCGAAAATGAGCGCGAAGTAGGCGGGGAACCGGTGGCAGATATCCGGGTCAGAGGGTCTAGACTTAAGGGTATACAGATCCCTGAGGATCAGGTGCCGTTGGCTATCGATGAATTCCCCGCCCTGTTTGTCGCCGCTGCCTGTGCCGAGGGAGAAACAGTGCTGACCGGTGCTGAGGAGCTACGGGTGAAAGAGAGCGACCGTATACAGGTTATGGCCGATGGCCTGCAGAGACTGGGGGTCGATGCCACACCAACCCCCGATGGTATGATCATTCGTGGCGGGGCCATTGGCTCCGGTACGGTAGAGAGCCACGGCGACCATCGTATTGCGATGTCCTTTGCCATGGCCGCATTGAGGGCCGAAGGTCCGATAACAATAACGAACTGCGACAACGTGAATACCTCTTTCCCGGGGTTCGCCTCACTAGCTATGGATGCAGGACTTGGCATTAGTCAACGCAGTGGATAATCCTATGACAACACAACACTTTTCTGTAATTACCATCGATGGTCCCAGCGGTTCCGGTAAGGGAACCATCAGTTCAATGCTGGCCCAACGTTTAGGTTGGCGTTTTCTTGACAGTGGAGCGTTATATCGTCTGGTGGCCCTTGCCTGTCAGAACCATGCCATTGAACTGGATAATGTCGAGGCTGTGGTCACCATCGCGGCGCATTTGGATGTGCAGTTTGATACCCGTACGCAGATCACTCGTATCCTACTGGAAGGTGAGGATGTGACCGACACCATACGCACGGAAACCGTCGGTAATGCTGCCTCCAAGGTTGCAGCGATTCCATCGGTTCGGGAGGCCTTACTGGCGCGTCAGCGTGACTTCCTTGGAGAGCCTGGTTTGCTGGCGGATGGGCGAGATATGGGTACGGTGGTTTTCCCCGATGCGGAATTAAAGATTTTCCTCACCGCCAGTGCAGAAGAACGGTCGAAAAGGCGCTATAACCAGTTGAAGGACAAGGGGTTAGATGTTAACCTTGCCGATCTTTTAAATGAGATCAGTGAACGGGACAAACGCGACAGCGAACGTGTCGTTTCTCCTCTGGTTCCTGCGGACGATGCGATTTTGGTGGATAGCACTGGAAAGGGCATTGAAGCGGTCTTCCAACAGGTTTATAGCTTGTGCGAAGAGAGGGGGCTGGTCAAAACAGGAGCTCATTCGGCAGCGGCCATTTGAGTACCAATAAACCTCCCGCAGCGATGCGGTACAAACCACATGTCCGAATCTCTCGGGCAAGGATTACGAAGCGATGAGCGAAAGCTTTGCAGAACTCTTTGAAGAAAGCCTGAAACACGCAAACCTGCAACCAGGATCTATCATTACCGGTCAGGTAGTCAGCATTGGTTCCGATTTTGTTATTGTCAACGCCAGCCTTAAATCTGAAGGCGCCATCCCATTAGAGCAGTTTCTCAACGAACAGGGCGAGATCGAAGTTAAGGTCGGTGACTCTGTTGATGTCTCTCTGGATGCGGTTGAAGATGGCTTTGGCGAAACCCGCCTTTCTCGTGAAAAGGCCAAGCGTGCTGAAGCATGGATACGTCTCGAAAGAGCCCATGAGGCTGATGAGATTGTTACCGGTAACATCATCGACAAGGTTAAGGGTGGCTTCACTGTTGATGTAGGTGATATCCGTGCCTTCTTGCCTGGTTCCCTGGTAGATGTCCGTCCTGTACGTGACACAGCATACCTGGAAAACAAGGAACTGGAATTCAAGGTAATCAAGCTCGATCGCAAGCGTAACAACGTTGTGGTTTCCCGCCGCGCGGTAGTGGAATCTGAAGGTAGTGAAGAGCGCGATGCGCTGCTCGAAAGCCTGCAGGAAGGTCAAAGCGTCAAGGGTATCGTTAAGAACCTGACAGATTACGGTGCATTCGTAGATCTGGGTGGAGTCGATGGTCTGCTGCACATCACCGATATGGCCTGGAAGCGCGTTAAGCATCCTAGCGAGATCGTGAATGTTGGTGACGAGATCGACGTTAAGGTTCTGAAATTTGACCGTGAGCGCAATCGTGTATCTCTGGGTCTGAAGCAGATGGGTGATGATCCATGGTCTGATATCGCACGCCGCTATCCTGTACACACCCGTATGTCCGGTAAGGTTACCAACCTGGCTGATTACGGTGCCTTCGTTGAAATCGAAGAGGGTGTAGAGGGTCTGGTACACGTTTCTGAAATGGATTGGACCAACAAGAACATCCACCCAAGCAAGGTTGTACAGCTGGGTGACGAAGTAGAAGTTCTGGTTCTGGATATCGATGAAGAACGTCGTCGTATCTCCTTGGGTATGAAGCAGTGCCAGGAAAATCCCTGGGATTCTTTCTCTTCCAGCTTCAATAAGGGTGACAAGGTTGCCGGTGCTATCAAGTCTATTACTGACTTCGGTATCTTCGTTGGACTGGATGGTGGTATCGATGGTCTGGTACACCTGTCTGACATCTCCTGGAATGAAACCGGCGAAGAAGCGGTACGTAACTACAAGAAGGGTGACGAAGTACAAGCAGTTGTACTGTCCGTTGATCCTGATCGTGAACGTATCTCTCTGGGTATCAAGCAGATTGAACAGGATCCAGTATCCAACTTCGTTGCAGAAAATCCTAAGGGAACCATTATCAATGGTACCGTGACTGAGGTTGATGCCAAGGGTGCCATCATCGATCTGGGTGATGGTGTTGACGGTTACCTTCGTGCCTCTGAGATCTCTGTGGACCGTATCGAAGATGCGCGTACCATCCTCAAGGTCGGTGAGAAAGTCGAAGCCAAGTTTATTGGTGTTGATCGTAAAAATCGCACTATTAACCTGTCCATTAAAGCTAAGGACACTGATGAAGAAGCAGCTGCTATCCGCACATACAGCGGTGGTGGTGCCTCTGACAGTAGTGGGCCAGCAACTCTTGGTGACCTGATCAAGGAACAGATGGAAAATCAGGGCGAGTAATTGCTTCTGAATGGTTTGGGGTCCGCTAAGTGAGCGGACCCCTCTCATTTAACAACGCGGGAAGGTCACATGACTAAGTCGGAAATGATCGATATGCTGGCCCGTAAACAAAGTCAGCTACCGTACAAAGATGTAGAATTAGCCGTAAAGACGATTCTTGAGCACATGGCACAGTCACTTGCTACAGGCGATCGAATTGAGATCCGCGGTTTTGGTAGCTTTTCATTGCATTATCGTCCACCACGTACTGGGCGAAATCCGAAAACCGGTGATCCGGTTGTACTCTCAGAAAAGTATGTTCCACACTTTAAACCTGGTAAGGAATTGCGCGAGAGAGTAAATGATGCCTTTGTTGAATCATTGGCCGATAACTAGCTTTTAAGCTAAAGAATTTTTAAAAGGGGCGACTGGTATATACCATTCAGCCCCTTTTTTGTATGTCATTTGATGCTGGATTGTGTTGGGTAAAATGTTGACATTATAATCAGGGCAATACCATGAAAAAAATAGTAAGTTATATCAGTATGATCAGTATTCTGATTCTTGGAACGATTTTTTCTATTTACAATGCAGACAATGTTGTCATTAATCTTGTGATGTTTAAGCAAGAACTACCGCTTGCCTTTCTTTTGATATTGACACTTATTCTAGGTGCTGCATTAGGTGTGCTTACAACGATGTCTATGATGTACCGTACTAGGCGTGAATTAAATAAATTGAAAAAACAAGATCAGATAAATAAGACAGAAATAAATAATTTGCGCACTATCCCATTTAAGGACTGATAAGTGCTGGAACTGTTCCTATTATTACTACCACTTGCTGCTTTTTCAGGCTGGTTGATTGGTCGTCGAGATGTTAATAAACAGCAAGAATGTAACGATTTTTCGTTAGATTATTTGCAGGGACTAAGTTTTCTTCTTAATGATCAACAAGACAAGGCGCTGGATATTTTTGTGCGCATGCTCGAATCGAATAGCGAAGTAGTTGAAATACATCTGGCTCTGGGTAATCTTTTCAGGAAACAAGGTGAGGTAGAGCGCTCGATACGTATTCATCAAAACTTGATTGCCCGTCCTACATTAAAGACTGAGCAGCGTTCTCAGGCCTTGTATGAACTTGCACAAGATTATATGAAGGCAGGATTATTAGATAGGGCAGAAAAACTATTTTTAGAAATCCTTGATAAGAAAAAATTTACTCTATTAGCTTTAAAAAATCTTCTGGACATCTATCAGCAGGAAAAAGACTGGCTAAAAGCAATCCAAATTGCAGAGCGTCTGGACTATATGAGCACTGATAAATACAATAATACCCAGTCTCATTTTTATTGTGAATTGGCAGATAATGCTATACGTGACAATGACTTTAAAACCGCTCGTATAATGATTCAAAAGGCAATCTTCACTGACAAGTCGAATGCCAGAGCAAGCATATTGGAAGGGGATTTGTACTCGCATGATGGAAAATACAAAATAGCACTAAAGTCATACCAAAAAGTTGCTAATAGTGATGCTGACTTTCTTAGTGAGGTAATAGACAAAATAATTCAATGTTATGTTTTTCTTGGCAGGGAAGAAGACATGACTAAGTATTTTGTGACCGTGTATAAAAGCAATCCTAATATTATTGTCTCTGCTTCGTTTAGTGATTTTATTTTCTCAAGTGGTAACAAAGATCTGCTTGGATTATTCATACGTCGATTATCTGAAATTAAAACCACTGATGAATTGTTAGGAGTGATTGCACTTGTGGGTAAACGGCCAGATTTATTGAGTCAGAACATGGATAATATTCTGATTTCTATACAAAACACTATGCATCAAAAAACGAAATACAAATGCGTAAATTGTGGCTTTCGTGCGAAATCAATACATTGGAATTGCCCAGGTTGTCACCAGTGGGGGTGTGTAAAGCCATCCCTTAATACAACCGAATCATCACTAGTTCATTAATAACAAGGGGTTTTTGCCTTGACTCAGTCTGAAATTATTGTTGCCGTAGACTATCCTACTATTCAGAAGGCTATAGAATTGGCACAATCGCTTGATCCTGAAAGCTGTCGTTTAAAGGTCGGTAAGGAACTCTTTACCCGAGGTGGGCCGCAGTTTATCGAGGCGGTACACAAGTTGGGTTTTGATGTGTTTTTAGATTTGAAATTTCATGATATTCCAAATACTGTCGCCGCAGCTTGTCGTGCAGCAGCAGATCTGGGTGTTTGGATGATAAATGTTCATGCCTTGGGTGGCCGGCGCATGATGGAAGCCGCTCAGGAAGCGGTCGATAACTCTAGTCATGTGCCAAAGCTTATTGCGGTAACGATACTCACCAGTCATTCTAATGGGGAGCTACATGAGATAGGTCTTAGTGGTAGTGCAGAAGAGAATGTTCTTCGCTTGGCAAATCTGGCTAAAAATTCAGGTTTGGATGGCGTAGTGTGTTCTGCTAAAGAGGCCGCTAAATTAAAACAAGAGATATCTTCAGATTTTATACTGGTTACACCAGGTATACGTCCTGCATGGGCAGAAAAAGGTGATCAGTCACGTGTCATGACGCCACGTGAAGCTATATCTGCTGGCTCAGATTATCTTGTCATAGGTAGGCCTATTACCGAATCAGATGATCCACAATCGGCTTTGTTAAAGCTGATAGACGAATTAGCCGAATAGTGCTAAGAGCATTATTCAAATGCGACTTCTACGGGAAAACTTCCGGAATAATCCCCAGGTGCCTGGGAAGTGATGACGTTTAGTCTGGCCCCGACAGATATGTCCTGTTTACCATTAGGATCAAGCAGACCGGTAACAGGATTTGAAATAAAACTGTCTACATTCATCGAGGATGTTGTGGAACTGATGGTGACTATATCTGGCAATATAATGGTGTATGCCTTGTCAGGACATCCGGTAACCTGGAATCTTGAGGTGCTAATGGCCCCACTAAATCGAGTTACGCCACCAGTAGTGCTAACACCGTCATTTGTATCGATTACCAGGCTACCCGTGTAGTCCACTAGCATGGCACCAAAACTGAGGTCCGTTAGTTTGGTAATACGGGCAACCGAATTGCACACGCCAGGTATCCCGCCCGGAACTGCGCGGGCATATTGTAAAGTGCCATATTTAATGATGAATACGGAAACGACTAAGAATAAAGTTATCCTATAGTTTTCCGTGTTACCTAGCATCTCAATATACCCGAGCAATTCCTTTTGTGGCCAAAAGTATATCAGCAATATGAAGGATGTTTAACTAATAAGTGCAAATACTTCCACCCTGTGCATAAACAATAGACCTACAGAGAAGGGAGATAGAAAACCTATTTAAAACGGATGTTTATTTCATTTTTCGTAACGGTCTTTTTTCCTATCCCTTTGATTTTTGTAAGATCATTTGCGTTTTTGAATTTTCCGTGTTGGTTTCGGTAGCGAACAATTTCTTCAGCTTTTTTTATTCCTATCCCTTTTAAACTTGATGCAATCTGTTGGGCGCTGGCTGTATTGATGTTTATTTCCTGAGCCTGTATAGATGAAGCTAGTAGAAAAGCGAGTAGGGTAATAAGTTTTAGTAGATACATAATCGACACTCCTTGTCAGTAAATAATTTGAAGTTCTGTATTGTTGGATACATTGGTAGATATAGCATGGATAATTTTATTAGCAAATCGATAGAAGATCAGTAATAGTAAATCACTAGGTAGTTACGAGAATTTTATATGTGATAGATGTGTAAAAACTGCAGGCTTGCGTGACAAAATAGCATCTTTTTCTAAAACTAATCGGTAATATCATCGATAGTATTAGAAATGGGCAAGTTGCTGCATATATTATGTTACATATTAAAATATATATACGTCTATTGTTTCCCATAATCTTGTTGTTAGTCATGCAGCAGGCTCACGCAGCAGCACCGTCGTGTAAAAAAACGATAAATTTACGCGCTACACAAGGCGCACCGCTTAGTTTTGGAGACTTGCTGGTGTCCGGTGCGGGTAACGCGGTGGTTGGAACCAATGGCTCCCGGTTTACCAATGGACTCATTATCCCAGCCAATGGGATCGTGTCTGCCGCGGAGCTTGTCGTCACTGGCTGTCAAGATACGCCATATTCAATTTCTGTTCAGCCATCTACAACGCTTGTTTCAGGCAACGCTAGTATGCTTGTCGATGGATTTACTACAGCTCCTTCTCTGGGCTTGCTGGATATAAAGGGAAAGCAATCACTGTTTATTGGGGCTACGCTTCACGTCAATGATGCTCAAGTGGCGGGTGCCTATACCGGTACATTCCTGGTTGAAGTGATCTATCAATAGATTTTTGTCCACTTCATTCGGTTTGAATAGGTGTACCTGAGTTCATTTGTGCGTTTTTATTCAGTTTATTGAAACAAATTGATTAGCCAGAAAAACGATAAATACGCCAAAATTCATCACGCTCTTACAGATTTTGTAAAATCTTTGTTACAAAACGGGTGTATTTGCAAAGGAATTTCGATAAGCCTGCCGACATATATCCCAAGAGTGTGATGCAGCTAACACAGACATTGTGAGTCAGGCAGTCA